>JAUHWE010000414.1 GCA_030424825.1 Verrucomicrobiia bacterium | reverse complement strand
TTGCAAACTTCTTGTATTCTCCGCCCCATGACACACGGTCTCCGTTGGGCATAAAGCCTTCTAAGGCCACCACGAAGTCTCGAGTAACACCGTACTTGGCACACCTCATTCCACCCGCATTGCAGGCGATATTCCCTCCAATTGTACAATACTTCAGAGAAGAAGGGTCCGGCGGATAGAAGAGTCCCTCGGCCTCGGCAGCCTTTTGGATATCGCTCACCACCGCCCCAGGCTGCACAATCGCCATTGCTTTATCCTTTTTAATTTTGATCCGCTTCATCTGGCTGACATCCAGAACCCAGCCTCCGTTGACCGGGCTCGCCGATCCCGTTAGCGATGTCCCTGAACCACGGGGGGTCACAGGTATCTTATATTTATTCGCCAATTTCAAAGTCTCGCTAACATCATTCTCAGAGCGAGCTCGTATCAAAGCGTTGTATTCGAATGACAGCTTACTGCTATCGAAGGACGCCATGAATTTCCTTTCACCTTTTAAAAAGACTTTTCGAGGACCCAATCGCTTTAGAATTAACCGAGTTCCTTGCATATTTGATTTTTCGCTTTTCATCTGTATGTTCAATTGAACCGGCCTTTCTTTGCAAACATCTGGAAGGCCTGCTCAATCTCTTTTGCTTTAAGTAATTTTAGAACGAGGAAATAAGCCCCTGCACCAATAGGTATTGAAATCGCCAACCTGAAGGAAGGACGAATCTCGCTCAGCATAATCTCCATCAGGCCTACCACTCCCGCCAGAACGAGGCATCCCAGCAGAAATTTGCCCATAGATGGCAACACCTCACTCAATCGAAGCGAGTGGCTTTGATTGAGTGAGGTGTTGCTATCAATCGAAGCGAGTGGCTTTGCTGACGCAGTCTCAAGTGCATGTAGACTGCCTGCACCACAATAGCGGTGTTACTGGCTATCACCAAAGCTTCAATACGTCCCATGATTTTTAATAGGGACAAACTCAATATGAGATTCACGACCAGAGCCAGTGACGACCCTTTGACTGGTGTTTTTGTATCCTTGTGGGAATAGAAGGCCCTGGTTTCAATAGAGACAAAGGCGTAAAACGGCATTCCTATCGCGCAGATAATCAAAATAGGCGCCAAGGCATTTGAATTTGAAGCACTGAACTCTCCTCTCTCAAAAAGAACCGTTATGATTTCAGGCGCTAACAGAGTGATTCCGACTGCTGCCGGTAAGGTTAGCATCATAGAGAGCGAGATTCCCCTGCGGTAGGTCGACCCGAAATCGCTGTCTTTCCCTTGCGCTATCGATTGGGCCATAGCTGGAAACACAACGGTCGATATCGCAATTGTGAATACTCCCAGCGGAAGCTCCACCAGCCGATTCGCTAGGTAGATAAGGGTGGCTCCAGAATCATTGAAATCCAAAGCGAGAAAACGGGATACCATCACGTTGATTTGGTGCGAAGCGGTTCCGTAGATTCCGGGAAGCGTCAGGAATAATACTGATTTCAATCGTGGTGACACCGAAAAATCCAACCGCGGCTTCCACCCTTCCCTAACCAGAGCCAGTGAAGGCACAATGAATTGAAGTATTCCTCCAAGAAGAACACCCAAACATAGGAAATTCATTTTCTGGACATCACTGTCCCCCCAAAGCCAACCGCCAATCCCCAATGATAGCATCATGCAACTGTTCAGCCAAATCGCTGTCATCGCCGGAATGGCGAACCGCCCAAGCAGATTCAATACTGCCGCTATCACGGCTGCCAAACAAACCGGGACAATATACGGGAACACCAGTTTTGCTAGCCCAGCGCCCACAATCCGATTTTCCAATACAGCAGTATTTTCAATCCACAGAAAACTTACGTGCGCCAGACCCGTAAGGAATACGCATATGACGAAAAGCCAGGACAGCGTTTTGTTAACGAGCCTAAAAACGGCTTCCCTCCCATTCTCTTCCATTTCTTCGGAAAGATTTGGCATCAACGCTGCTGTTAACGCACCCTCCCCAAGAAGCCTTCGGAAAAGACTCGGAAACGTAAATGCTGCCGTAAACGCCGAATTGAGCAGACTGGCGCCAAAAATAGCGGTAATCATAACATCCCGAAACAGACCGAAAATTCGCGACACCATAGTCATCGCAGAAACCACGCCCATTCGAGAAATCATTTTCGACATTTCCTTGATCACAGCCAAAGACCGCAGGCGAGCAAGACATTTGGACCGGAATCGAATTAGCGACATTGACAGGCGAACGCGCAAACGTACTTATCGGTTCTCGTCTAATTCCACCAATCCAACTTTACTCAATTTGCTAGTTTCGAGAACAAAACTTTCCAAAGTCTGACAAACTAGCAGACACTCTTTAAGCAATGAATTTGATCGAAACACTGATCGGCAAACTGCAAGTCCACCCCAAGCGATTTGTATTTACCGACGGAAAAGATGCTCGCGTCCTCCAAGCTGCTAGGCAGATCGTGACCCGCAAAATGGGGGCTCCTCTCTTAATTGGCGATCGAACGTCCATTAAGGAAATGGCCGCCAAACTGGATATCAATACCAAAGGGATCCGCATAATGGAGCCTGAACGCAGCTCGGATATCGACCAGATGCGGGAACAGTTGCGGGCTATTCCCCGATTTGCAGATCTATCTGACGAAGAGATTCGGGACAAATCCATTGAGCCGAGCGTGTTCGCGTCCCTGTTGCTAAAGAGCAATCGAGCAGATGCCCTCATCTCAGGGGCTACGACAAAAGCGTCGAACGCCTTACGAGCCCTTTTCCAGATAATCGGTACGCAACCGGGAGTCAAAACCGCATCTTCCCTGCTAATTATCGACATGGAAGCGAAGGAAGTGGGAATCCACGGCGCTTTGTTCATGGGAGACTGCGGCGTCATCCCCGATCCTGACGCAGAGCAGCTCGCAGATATCGCGATCACAACCGCCCGTCTTGCCCACCACTTGACGAACGAGCGCCCAAAAGTCGCCCTGCTTAGCTTTTCCACCTACGGGAATCCTCGTCACCCATCAGTGGCTAAGATTCAAGCCGCCACGGAATTAGCAAGGGAGAAGGCAAGACAGGTTAATCTAGATGCGGATATCGATGGCGATCTACAAATCGATGCTGCCCTAGACCGAGCCACCGCCCAGCTAAAGAAAACCGAAGGAAGCCCAGTTGCCGGAGATGCGAACGTCCTCATCTTCCCCGACCTGAACAGCGGAAACATCGCCACCAAATTGATCCACCTCCTCTCGGGAGCGAACAAGTACGGCCAGATCGTGATGGGTCTCAATAAACCTGCTGTAGAGATCAGCCGCGGGGCTACTGCTCACGATATCCTTGGCGCGGCGGCCATTGCCGGTTGCCAGGCGATCGACCATCGACTCCTTTTCGGGATGGGGAATAACGCGGGCTAGTACTACGAGGTCTCAAGAAAATGAAGGAACGCAAGCTCAAGACCCGCCCAGACAACAATACAACACATCGCATTTTCGTCGCTGGAACGAGAATGAATGATGGAAAGACCACAGCTTGCCTTGGTCTATTCGCTGCCCTTCAGCAAATGTACCCGAAAGTTGGATTCATTAAGCCGATTGGACAACGGTTTGTGGAAATTGACGGGCAACTAATCGACGAGGACTCCGTGCTTCTCGAAAAGACTTACAAGGTCGAAACCCCTATTTCCAGCATGAGCCCGATCGCCATTGATAGCACTTTCACAAAGCGCTACCTTGACAATCCTGAGAAAATGGGAGCCGAGCTTACCCATAAAGTCTGCAACGCCTTCGACCGAGCATCCTGGGAAAAGAACTTTACCCTCATCGAAGGAAGCGGACATGCTGGAGTGGGCTCTGTTTTCTGCATGTCCAACGCACGAGTCGCAAAATTGCTGGGAGCCAAAGCAATCATTGTGAGCAGAGGTGGCATCGGGCAGCCCATAGACGAAATTGCCCTTAACAAGGCCCTCTTTGACCAAGAGGGAGTCGAGGTCGTCGGTGCAATCATCAACAAGGTTCAGATCGACAAAATGGAGATGATACGGAGCTACACGAGCCGGGCTCTCAAACGACTTGGAATTCCTCTTCTTGGACTGCTCCCCTCGGAAAAGGTGCTGGCGTCTCCTAATTTGGAGCAAATACGAGAACGGATAAGCGGCACTCAATTGAACCCAGTCGACGAAATTCGACCCAGAAGATTCAATCATATTGTAATCGGCGCGATGACAGCCACAAGCTTTTTGGATACTGTCTCTCCTGACACCTTGCTCATTACACCAGGCGATCGTGAAGATATCGTTCTGGCCGCCCTGTCACACGAGACGCACAACACTGCGGGAACGATTTCATGCATCATTCTAACTCGGGGGATACAACCAAGTTCACAGTTACTCGAGCGAATCACGAAGAGCCGAATCCCCTTTATCACTGTAGCGACCGACAGCTACACGGTGGCGTCTCGAATCCACAGCATGACAGTAAAGACGCAGCCCGGCGACGATGACAAGATCCCATTGATCAAGAAGATCATTCAGGAGAACATCGATTTGAACCAAATCGTCGACGCGTTCAAGCCGAACGAAATCTAGAGGGCTAACACAATTTGGTCCTGCAACAATTCGACTTCCCGAATGGCGCCCAACGAACTTTTCACTTCCGTCGGCAATGGAAACATTGCCCGGTTCGACTCGAAGAGGTTCTCTACAAGACCTCCCAATTTTGGCACCCTAAGCGAGTTCAGAAGTAGTTTGTCGATCTTCATTTTAACGCCGTCCTCCCTATTCTCGAAATGGCCGAATGCTTGGAAGAGCACTTCAAACCGGTCTTTTTTCGGATTTAAGACAATCTTGCTGCTCAAAACAAAGTGATCCGTCTCGATTCGGACGTTGGGAGAAGAAAAGGAGATATTTGCCGGAGCACCGTCCTTGGTCGTTTCCGAACTCTTGTACTGGCTTAGGTAGTGGTTGATCTCCATTTCCGTGAAGGGAATAGAGCCAGGAATCTGCCGCCCCAATCGACTAATTCGAGATGTGACGGTTG
>JAUHWE010000413.1 GCA_030424825.1 Verrucomicrobiia bacterium | reverse complement strand
CATTTTCATTCAGTTCCGGGAGCTGACACAGCTCAGACGCTTTGAGCATACGCAAAGGCAACCGATCTGGGTAGTTGGAATTAAACACAAAGCCATCCTTGCTGTTAGCCATTTCGTAGTAGATCGCTCCCTTGCGCTCTTTAAAAGGATCGTAGCATCCACTCATTCCATCCATCACCGCATAGGAAAAGACCAGTGGTTCCTTTCCGGGATTGATCTGGAGATGCCCGTAATCGGGCGGCACGACAAACGTTTCACCTGCATGCACCTCGACTAGGACAGCGTCTTCGATTGTTTCAAACGGCGGACTCGCTTTCTGCAGGAGAAAATGCCCCTTGCCTGATAGCACGGTATAAATTTCCGGCGTGCCCATATTGCACGGCAGGACGGGCGGATGAAACTGGCCGGAGCTCTTGACGTATTCACCACTAAAGACTCCGGGTGTGAATATCACTATGCCGTACGCCACATTCGCTTTCGTCCATACCGTCGCGTCCTCCTTGAAATGCAACCCCGAAGTGTACCGGTAAACCACTTGGTCAGGTTCCTCGATTGGAGAGGCCCAAACCGCCTTGAGGTCGTGCAGCTTTCGAATTCGATAGGAGGGTTCATTCAGCTCCTCGCCCAGAATTAGTTCGCAGTTTTTCGCATCGAAGGCCACGGGTAATCCGCTCGCCTCCTGCAAGTTTTTGATCGTTTCCTCATTCATAAAATCATTTCTCTTCTTCAACGCTGGCCAGTATCCTGCCACTCGACTTCAAGCCTTTCATCGCATCATTCTCCATCACGCTTTTCCGCAGAGTCTGCAGAAAGCGGGCGACTTCTGCGCCGTCCAATATTCTATGGTCCGCCGTCACGGTTATTTCCATCATTCGCACCGGGGTGAGGGCTCCGCTCGAATCCCTCTGTATTGAATCTCTGGGTGCACTCACGCCCATTATTGCTACCTGGGGCGGATTGATCAGCGGAGTGAAACGGGCTACGTCAAACATTCCCAAATTGCTGATCGTAAAGGTGGCTTTCGTTAAATCGCTCATCGACAAACGCCTACTGGTAGAGCGTTTGACCAAGTCTTTAAGAGCCTCGGCAGTTTCCCAAACCGAGAGGGTATCCACTCTGTGAATCACGGGCACCGTAAGCCCTTGTGGCGTATCCATAGCCACAGCCATGTTGACAAAATCATGCTGGACAATGGCGTCCTCATCAAACTGGCCATTCAAACGCGGATGCTTCAAGAGCGCCCGGGCAGTTATCCAGATCAGTAAGGCAGTAATACTGACTCGATTCTTCTGGTCCTCGATTTCCGCATTAATCCGACTTCGCAGCATAGCCAACTCATCGGCGTTCATCTCTACACTAACCGAAAACTGCGGTATCTCCCGAGCACTCTGCAACATCCGCTTGGCCGCCGTTTTCTGCGTCATGCTCAACGGAATCCGCGAGCTGCCTCGTAGTTTTAGCTCCCCGAAACGACTTTCATTTGTTTTTGAACTCTGCAGAGGCACCTTCTCAAACATCAAACTAAATTGAAAATCAATTTAACATACGTCAATGACATTTGTTACTTTTATCTCAAAAAAGACCCTCCCCACCTGCTCTATCTTCAGGAATATCCAAACACGCCATGTTCAAAGTGCTCAACCCAATGCACGGAGCGAGCACCAAAGCACCTTTCGTCCGCAACGGTAAGTCGGCTTTTGAGCGAAGACTAGTCCAGAGGGGCAGCTGCAACCTCTCGTGCAAACAACGAACTAGATCGATTGCCACAACTACTCGTGAAGATTGATACTTGGATGATAGGAAATTCAATTTTTCCGCATTTGGGTCGGCCTGATGTCCTGATATACACTGGTCATTCCCAGATAGAATTCATCTGCCAAGCATCCAACTTCTTCAGCACAGCGTCTTGCCCTTGGGCGCGCAGCGAAACTCCAACACTGTCTTTGCGGTTCGGATAAACGCGCATGGCGAGATAAAGCTTCTCGTTGACGAAGACTTCCACCACGCTGCGATCAACAAATACACGCAATTTCAGCGGCTCATTAACCCGCTCCATCTCAGCCCGCTCCGGGGGTCGAATCCAGATGTTGGAATTCGTGCTCGAGCACGTGCCGTCAAGGACCACGACGCCTTTTGTCTGATACCAGACGCTAAGTTTCCGGTCGAAATTGTAGAAAGTGATTGAGGTCTGCTCCTCGGCGTTTGGTGACCGCAGGACGTTTATCCGTACCCATCGCGACATTTCCGGATCTATCTCCACAGCCAGCTCCATCGTGTTTCCTTCGATTGAATCCAGTACCAACTCCTCGTTGGCGGGCAGGACGGTTTTGCCGATATGTTGGTGAACTCCCCGGAGGGAAGCCACAGCTTCCACCGGTGCCATCCGAAGCTGTGAATCCGGCCCCAGAGTCAACCTCTGCGCGAGGGACATGATTTGATCCCATTCCTTACTGCTTTCGCCATCGTTAATATTGAGAATATTGATGACACCGCCCTTGCCATCCGCCGCCACGGACGGCGCATGAACACCAGCAGGAGAAACCGTCCCATGGTTGAATTGACCCTGCGCATACGGCTTAAACTTGTGGCTTTGCTGGTTGTAGTCCCCGAGCAGATATTGACCGCCCGTAGCGTGACTGAAGGATACGAGTAGGTGCTTGCTGCCGATGGGAACAAAGCCGGGACACGCCGTGGCATCAATCCAGGGGTTTGAGCCCCCCAGTGAGACCAGCGGGAACGGATTGTCCTCCAGAAACGCGCCGTGAGAGGTCCAATCAACCAGATTTTTGGATGAAACCAGACGATTGGCTCCGACGAGGCCATAGTAGATTTCACCCTCCTTCCAAATACATGAATCGCCTGACGGTGAGTGGACCGGATTCTCCGGGATTTTCTGCCAGTTCAGAAGCAGCGGATCCTTGGCGATCGCCACCATCTGCCCCGCTTCAATTCCGGGATAATACGCCACAACTTGTTTCTCTTCGACGACTACTCCTCCGGAAAAACTCATCTTTTCAATGCCCGGATAAATGGCGTAAGGCAGATCGCGCCAGTGAACCAGATCGTCACTGACTGCATGCCCCCAGTGCTGGCGGCGCTTGGCAAAATCTACCGGGTTGGGAAACTCATCCGGCGGATACCCTTGGTAAAACATGTGCCAGCGGCCCTGCCAAAAACAGAGGCCGTTAGGATCGTTCATCTGGCTTTCGGGGCTAACGTAGTGGTAGGCTGGACGGTAGCGATCCGCCGCCAGTCTTGTGCGCGATGCTGCGAAGCGCAGCATCTGTGCATTATTCTTAAGCTCTTTTTCTTGTTCCGCGAGAGTTTCCGAGAACTCCTGCCTGGGCACGGGAGACGGATAAGCTTCGGTTTCCGCCCGGACGCTGGTTAAGAGGCCCGTCAGACTCACCGAGACGAGCAAGGCGAACAAAGAGGAGTATCGGATCAAAGAACTCATGGATAGAGAGACTATATTTTCGACCGACGATGGGTGAATCGACCCGCATCACAGCTTCCTCGTCTGTACTTAAATTCTGGATTCTGGCATTCACTTCGAAACATAGGTGAGCAGGTGACGAATGGTTTCATAGGAGGCTGATGGGGAGGGGTTGATTGATCGGGTTTACGGTTTGTCGGTATCGCAACCGATCTCTATTTCGAAGTCGTTACCATCGAAGTGCCGATATTATCACCATTGCCACGAAGCAATGAGGTCGCCTCTCGGACGCTTACGTCGATTTGCGGGGAGAGAAGAATCCATTGTTGGGTCAGGCCAGACACTAGACACAAAAAGACGCATCGTCCAAAAAAGAGGGCGTCGATAGCTTCTCCCCCTCACAATTCCGCAATAGCGATTGGCGGCCAGTCGGGAAACAACCCCAGACCTTTGGCCAATCGCGATCACAATCCGAGCCTAAAAGTTGGCATCAAAAGTCAAAAATACCAGCCTTCCACTTTCAGTGCTTTGGCCGCCAAAAGTGTGAACCGAAGCATCTGGATGAAATGCGTTGGTCACGTCTAAACCGATGCGATATTTCCCTTCTTCTAGGCCATACGAAAGCCCCATATCAACCACTGATTCGGTACTAGAATATGACTGGCTGCCTGTGAAGTAAGGAGTTGAGCCATACGAGTAGGTCCATCCTTTGAAATAAGTTTTAATTCCAGCAACCAGTGCCAGTCCTTCCTCGGGCGAAGGGCCAAATGTGTATTTGAGGCGAGCAAAGAGGGCATCACCAGGATCATTGTTGAATGTAAGAACTCTCGTCTCCCCCGCCGCATCAGGCTGATCTGGACCAGTAGCATTCCCATCCTGAATCCCGCCGCCAGCCATTAATGTAAGTCTCTCTGATAGTTTCCCGAATACCTCGAATTCCCAGCCTTCGGTTGCAGATACGTTCTCGTACCCGACACTAGCATGTACAATAATACCATCGACAATCACTGTCGGTAGAAGTGTATAGCCTGTTGATCCAGTATTATCTGTTTTGTAGCGAGCGACGGTAAATGCAAATTTATCATCCAAGAATGTTCCCTTTAGTCCAAACTCCGTCATATCCGTTGTTGGCTGCACAGTAATCATTTCCAGCAGTCTAGGGTCACCAGCAGGCAAGTCCCGATATAAATTGGCCGTTCTAGCAGGTTCCTGATATTTCGCCTTTGTCGCGTATAGAGAAAATGTTGGTGTCGCCTTGAACAGCAGAGAATACGTTCCGAATAAAGGCGTATCGTTCTTGGTTACAGACGTTACCGTTTTGGTGTCAACAGTCTGAGTTTCCAGATCAAAATAATTCTTGCGTTGGGCTACTGAAGCAAGGATTCTGTCATTCAGAAAGTTAGCGGTTAACTGTGCGTAGACGCTCTTATTAACACCTAACGTACGGGTACCCAGTTTTGTCACATCCATGGGGAAGGAATAGGTTGCTAAATCAGGGTTCCAGGGGATCAGCGGGGCAGGCGCCGAGTTCGTAACCGGACGAAAACTTTGGGTCGAACTGTCGGAATAATCGGCCCCAAACAATAA
>JAUHWE010000412.1 GCA_030424825.1 Verrucomicrobiia bacterium | reverse complement strand
CGACGAACAGGAATCGGATACAAGGTGTGACGTAGCCGGGTCCAGCGAGCACGTGATCGCGAAGACCTCCATCTGCAGTCGGGCTGCGTTTTATTCATCCTGGCAGTCTCGCAAGGGGCTGTCAGGTACGCCAACTCAAATGATTAAAGCTCACCCCAAGTGCCGTGCAGCGGCTTCGTTCAACCAGACGTCGCAGACAACTCCGGCCACCTCACGGTAGTCTTCAATTGGAGCTTCGAAGACTAAGGTCCAGAATGCATCGCATTTTCGGGCGAAGGAATAGACGGTGGTTTCTGCAAGTCTCACCTTAAATCTTCAACCAACAATGGCTCTGCTCTGGTTGTCTTCTATAGCAATAACCTTGAGGAAACTTTACAGAGAATCGAGAAAGCAAAAGGAACAATCAATAAGCCCCTATTTCCCTTCCCTGGTGGAAGGCGCTTTTATTTCATAGAACCTAGTGGAAATGAATTTGCAGTGTGATCGGATGTATGAGACAAGTAGGACGCAACGCAAAATGAATAATATTTCTCTCATCGTTCAACATAGATCAAAGCCAGGGCACCGGGATAGGCTACGCTCCGTGTGGGAGCGATTTATCAAGGCGTGTGTAGTGAAGAATCCAGGGCACCTTGCCTACTATTTCAGCTACGACTTAGAGGACCCTGATAGGGTTATTGCCTTCCAAATATTCTCGGATATTCAAGCCAAAGATGAATTTTTGAATAGTGAATGGTATCCGAATTATCTTGAACAAATTTCGGAGCATATTGCCGAACCTCCAATTATAACCACTGCTTCATTGATTTGGTCCAAGACTGATAGATCGACCGAACAAGGGGTCATGCCCAACCGCTGACATCGCTTTTTCTTTCCTGAATATTTTGTATTCTGAAAGCGTTTCACCGTTTTTAGAGATGGTTTGTTGTTTGGGTCAGCGGCGAGTGGACTTGAACGTTGTATCTAACCATTAGGCACACTAATGAATGGTTAAGGCTAGTTGAATTCTTCGCCTTTCGTAATCCATCCTCAGTTTGTATCCCGCATCTGCTCGATCTGATCACAGGTGAAAAAACGTTTGGGCTGATTTGGCAAGTGAGGATAGTCGATGTAGAATACGAGTGGGGCATCGTCTCTCTGCTGTGTGCAAATGTGTTGCGACAGTCTCCTCAGTATGCGCCACTCGGAGATAAGGGGAACTTTGAGTTCGCCGGTTGTCCATTTGGATATCGATAGGATTTTGTGTCCGTCGACAGCGTTAGTATCGACAATATAAGGACGCCACTCGGGAGGCGTGTTCTCTAGGCTGATGGCTTCGATCTTGACGAGAATTTGCTTTTGGCGTCCTGAATAGAGATTGAAGGAAAGATAGCGATCCCACTTTCCCGCGTAGAAAAGAAGTGGGCAAAGGAAGAGGAGAACGCAGAGTCCGATCCCGATTGATCTCAATTGGGGCGATCTCAGAAATGCGAAGGTCACTTTGCTGGGAGAGCGGTGAAAGAGAATCCAGACCATGCCACACATGACGATATTCCAGGGCCATACGACTATGTTAGACAGGTAGCCTTTGGTTGGACCGATGAGGAGGAGAATGATGATGTGGGTCCCAATGGCTCCCGCGATCGCCACCTTTCGAGTGGGCTTTAGAAGTAGTCCGAGAGCGATCAGGATCTCAATGGGAGGGATGAGAAAGCCGAATCCGTTGACCAGACTGATTAAGAATGTCGATTCCAAAGAGTCGGTGATCGGCTTTACTAGATTGTTCTGAAAGACACTTAGAAAACCCGAATGGCATTTGTGGATACCGCCCCAGAGATAAACGGCGACGACAACGAGTTGGTTCAGACCGAGAATGGCCTGTGACGTGTTGGGGTCTTTTTTTGTCTGAGTAAACCCAAAGGCGAAGGGTACGAGCATGAGCAGGTACTGGTAGACCCAAGGCTGCCAACGCATTTGATCCTGGAGGGTCAGGAGAAGCATTAGCAGAATAGCGGTCGCGAAGATCCATCGAGTAGGAGCAAAGATTCCCCAAACGAGGATTCCAATCAACG
Source organism: Verrucomicrobiia bacterium (assembly GCA_030424825.1). Taxonomy (GTDB): domain Bacteria; phylum Verrucomicrobiota; class Verrucomicrobiia; order Opitutales; family Opitutaceae; genus Pelagisphaera. The sequence continues at coordinate 2,975 of JAUHWE010000412.1, read as the reverse complement.
CAAAGACGACCAATACGTCGAAAGGATCTGGAAAGGGTGGGAGGAAGGAAAAGACGGGGAAATGGGGGAAGGATCGATCCGTGATCCAGAGATTCCAGGAGATGATCATTCCTGAAATCAAACCAATGCTGATGAGGATTAGGAGGAGGCGAAGTCGAATTCTGGGGTCGAGTGTATTCAATGAATTGAAACCCTAGTTCGCGTAGCCGTGAGAACTCAAAATCAAAATGGAACCCCATTCACTCACGGAGTCGCGGCCGTGGACTGGAATGAGCGGTGTTGTACTGCGCAGCATCATTGTTCTGGGATCGTGTTCGAGAATTCTCAATCGAACTACCCTATGGGCAGATAATCTCCTGACTATTATATTGTAGGTCGTCTCGCCGAGGCGACATTCATCCCAATTGGCGGGTCAACCACCGACAGGGCGGGGTCGTCGGGGACTCCGACCTGTCGGTGGCTGACCGCCGCTAGCCTAGTGCTGCCGGGTCGGCGACCCAGCCTACAATACAAAGAGTTATGACGATTCTGAGAATGATTAAACTAGGTAGGAGATGAACATCGGCCTTCCCACGTCGACCTGTGGGCTATGAGGGACAGGTCGGCCTTGTGTCCGCTGTGCGGCCAATGGGTATTCGCGCTGCGAATAGTGGGTTTTAAATTTGTGGGATGGAGATAGGAAACGGATTGGGAGCTGAGATGGTGGAGGCGTGCCCAACAAATAGGCTCGTTCAGAATTCGAACCTGTTTGGCGAAAGCCAACCCATTCCCGACTTGTCGGGATTAGCGACTGAAAGGAGCGATGTTTCGCTTGATGCATCGAAACGCTTCCAGTACCAATAAGCTAGGAGAATGTATCCCATAATGAAAAACTGTTTTTATTCGATCGCCGTAGTTGCCATAGGCGTAGTTCTGTGTAGCTGTTCGGGTCCTAGAGAGGTCGTTTCCCTCTTTGACGGGAAGAGTCTGGCCAATTGGGAGATCCAGAATGGGGGCAAGTTTTCCGTGGCGGATGGCGTTCTCAAAGTAGATAAAGGTGTGGGCTGGCTCCGGTCGGTGGATACCTTTAGCGACTTTACGTTGACCATGGAATTCCGGTTTTTGGAAACAGGCTCCAACAGTGGCATTTTCGTGCGTACGGGTCCTACGAGCAATGACGATGAGAGCGGCTGGCCGAACAACGGGTATCAGGTGCAATGCATGGATACGATCGAAGGAACGTATCCTTTGGCGACGATGATTCCCTACGGGGCGCCGCCTTTCGAGCACGAGTCGGATCTTGTTGCCTTGCGTAGCGCCTACAGGCCTACGGGAGAATGGCAAGTGTACGAGATCAGTTGCAAGGGCGAGGAAATGTCCGTTTCGCTCAATGGGGCGCTGATCACGACGGCTACGAGTATTAAGAATCTCTCAGGGCACATTGGGATCCAATGCGAGCCGGGCGTTTTGGAGTTCCGGAAAATCGAGGTCGATATTCTTTGATCGGTTCGTGACTCGGTGGCCGACTCAGATTCTACAGTGCCGGTGAGGGTTTCAGGTAGCTCACTCGCTTCAGCGTGAGCCATCTAAGGTTTTAAGGTGTAAGGCTGAATTCTTTTACTCACGCTGAAGAGAGTGAGCTACTTTTGAGGGGATGACTGGACTGATTTTATCTGACTTAATTTATTCCTCGGAATAGGCGTGGGGGTTCTCTACTGATTGGATTGATTCGCATCCTTCCGACTTTGATGACCAAGTTATTCGCGCCAAATGTACCGTTTCGACCATCGAGACTGCCATTCCACTACGGTTGGGTGGTGGCCGTGGCTGCGGCCACGGGGATGGTGGCGAGTATTCCCGGTCAGACGATTGGGATCAATGTATTCAATGACGAGCTGATCGTGGCGCTGGGCTTGACGCGATCCCAGGTGGCTCTGGCCTATTTCGTAGGCACCGCGATAAGTGGCACCCTGATCTTCTGGTCAGGAAAGATCTACGATGCGATTGGATCACGGCGGCTGATCGTTGCGGCCAGTTTTGGCCTGGGAATGTCGCTTCTCTATTTGAGTGTGGTCGATTGGGTACCCGTGAAGCTGTCCTCGCTGATGGGCTTAGGAACCGTTCCCAGCTGGATGTTGGTGACGAGCCTTACGCTGGGGTTCTTTCTGATTCGATTTACGGGGCAAGGCTTTGTGACGATGGCGGGGCGAAACATGGTTGCGAAATGGTGGAAGTACCATCGAGGCAAGGTGCTTCCTTTCAGTGGCATCGGAGTGAGTGTCTGTTTTTCGCTTTCTCCCATTGTATTTTACGATCTGATACAATCCACTGACTGGCGGACGGCGTGGCAGATTCTAGGAGTATCCACGGGCTTTGTGTTTGCGCTGTATGGGTGGTTGGTATTCCGAGACAATCCACAGGAGTGTGGACTCAGCGAGGATGCCGGAATTCGACCGGGCGACAAGCAGAAGGACGATCCGGAGTTCTCAGTGGTCAGAGACTTGACGCGAGGTGAGGCGCTGCGAACGTTTTCCTTCTGGGTGTTCACTGGAATCTTTGCACTACAGGCGCTTCACATAACCGCCTATGTTTTCCATGTCTTGGACTTGGGAAAACAGCTTGGCATGACTTCGGACATCATTCTGGGACTGTTCTTCCCGAGCGCCTTGATCGGAGGGATATTCGTTGGCTGGTTTAGCGACCGGTTTCGGTTGAAATATTTTGCGGCCCTAATGGCATCGGGAATCGGATTGTCCTCGTTGGGGCTCCTCTTGCACATCGAAGGACTCACTATTCCGATGCTCGTGGCGGGGTTGAGTATCACGAGCGGCTGCTTTGGGCCTATTTCGGGGGCCTTTGCGGCCCGATATTATGGGATCACGCATATCGGAGCGATCAGTGGGGTTTTCATGTCGACAATGATCGTTGGCAGCTCGTTCGGTCCGCTATTGTTTAGCCTCGTCCAGGATTACGCGGGTTCCTATTTTCCTGCGTTT
>JAUHWE010000411.1 GCA_030424825.1 Verrucomicrobiia bacterium | reverse complement strand
GGGTGTAGGAGGACTGCCCAAGGGACGTATTTGCGAGATCTACGGACCTGAGTCTTCCGGCAAGACGACGCTTTGTCTCAATGTAATCGCGGAAGCGCAGCGCCAAGGGGGAATCGCCGCCTTTATTGATGTGGAGCACGCTCTTGATCCAAAGTACGCTCGGAATCTTGGAGTCAATGTAGACGAGCTTCTAGTTTCGCAGCCGGACAGTGGCGAAGATGCTCTCAACATTACGGAAACGCTGATTCGCTCCAATGCAATCGATGTCATAATAATCGATTCCGTTGCGGCCCTCGTTTCTCGTGCGGAGCTGGACGGGCAAATGGGCGATGCGACTGTGGGCTCCCAAGCCCGGCTCATGAGCCAAGCGATGCGTCGACTTACTGCGATTGTGAGCAAGACCAATTGTATTTGCATGTTCACCAACCAGATCCGCGAGAAAATCGGAGTTATGTTCGGCAGCCCCGAAACTCAGCCAGGCGGTCGTGCTCTGAAGTTCTTCTCGTCCATTCGGATGGACATCCGTCGAATCGGTCAAATCAAGGACACGTCGGGTTCAGTCATCGGAAACCGGACCCGGGTTAAAATTGTTAAGAACAAGGTGGCTCCTCCTTTCACGGAATGCGAATTCGATATCATGTACAATGAAGGGATCTCCCGGATGGGATCGATCGTCGATCTTGGCGTCGAACACAAGGTTCTTGAAAAGAAAGGGGCCTGGATTTCCTACGAAGGAGAGCTGGTGGGCCAGGGACGTGAAGCGGCTAAAACATTCCTCAGCGAGAATCCGGATATTATGGAAAAGATCTCCGACGCGATCATCAAGGTGGTTCGGCCGGATTTAGAGAAAAAGAAGGAGCTGGAAGAAGCTCCCGCGAGCTGACTCTATTCCCGTTCATTTTCCAGGACCGCTTCGGCGGTCCTTTTTTGTTTGTAGTGAAAGTTGTTTTCCAGCACGAAAGCCATAGATGGATTTCAATTACATCTATTACGGATAGTTAGCTGTATGGAAAACATAGATACGATAGTCGCAATTGCCACTCCAAATGGGGAGAGTGCCTTAGCAATGCTTCGATTGAGCGGACCTGCGAGCAAAGAAATATGCTGTTCCGTATTCAGTCGCAAGAGCGATCCAATTCCTCGCCGCTCCCTGCATGGATCCTATCTATCATCCGAAGGCGATATTCTGGACGATGTCGTGTATTGCTTCTACCAAGGGCCGAAATCGTTTACAGGGGAAGATACGTTGGAGATTACCTGCCATGGAAATCCTTTAATCGCGTCTAACCTGTTGAAGGATTTGGTAGCTAGAGGTTGCCGGCAATCCGAACCGGGAGAATTCTCTCGCCGTGCGTTTTTGAACGGTCGGATGGATTTGACGCAAGCAGAAGCGATAATGGAATTGATCCAAGCTCGCAGCGACAAGGCGATAAAAGCGGCGAACAATCAGCTGAGAGGCGCTTTCGGAAAGCAATTGAATGCCTTTAAGGATAAGCTACTGGCCACAATCGCTTCCATAGAGGCCTACATTGATTTTCCAGAGGAGGACCTGCCACCGGAACAGAAGAATACCCATATCTTAGGTATTCGTGAGTTAATGACGTATTGTTCCCGGCTTATTGATAGCAGTCAGTATGCCGTCTTTTTGAGGGACGGAGTTAAAACGCTTATTTTAGGTGAGCCAAATGTGGGCAAGAGCTCCTTGCTCAATTTGCTTTTGGGTTTCGAGCGGGCAATTGTCAGTGAAGAGCCCGGGACGACTCGGGACTTCCTACGCGAACGAATCATTCTAGGGCCACATAGTATACAGCTGATGGATACTGCGGGTTTAAGGGAGGCGGAAAGCGATATCGAGAGGGAAGGGATTCGCCGAACGGTCGAGCTTGTGGATGAAGCAGATATATTCCTTCTGGTAGAGGATGCCACTCTCCCCTCCCCGCCTCTTCCTGAGACCATTGCCTCCAGACTTTCATCAACAAATTGTATCGTTATTCGAAACAAGATAGACCTTGGTTCAAGTGAGCGTGACCAGGGTGCGGTAGCGGGTTACAAGGCGATTGATTTCTCGGCGATTAGAGGCGATGGACTGGAGGTCCTGAAGGAAAGTCTAATAGCATTGATCGATTCCAATTACGCGTTTGACGAGGACGATCTGGTTCTCGTGAACTCCCGACACAATGCAGCTCTGGATGAACTGCGTATTTGTCTATCCTCGGCACTCTCCAAATTTGAATGTGATGAAGCGATTGAATTGATCGCTAGTGATTTGCGGGGGGCGCTAGAGGCGATTGGGACCATACTGGGAAAGATCGACAACGAGGCGATGCTCGATGTTCTCTTTTCGACGTTTTGTATAGGCAAGTAACGCACGATCAAAGACTTGGAGCATCCGTTGATTTGAGGTTAATCTCATTTAGGGATCCAGATTTTACATAATATTAGCGAATATGCCTGCACTTAACTCAATCCTATAGGCATCTCGTGGTGTATTGGGTTTCTACCTTTATCGCTTGAGGTCCCCCACTCTACTGTCTTTATCTGCGGCTATGGAAGATCGTCGAGACGCCTATGATGTCATTGTTTGTGGGGCTGGCCACGCAGGTTGCGAAGCAGCGTTGGCCTCCGCAAGGATGGGTGCCCGTACGCTCATACTCAGCGGCAATATCGATACTATTGCGGCCATGAGCTGCAATCCAGCCATTGGCGGTGTGGCGAAGGGACAGATCGTGCGAGAGATCGATGCATTGGGGGGTGAGATGGCGGTCAATGCAGATGTTTCGGGGATTCAGTTTCGTCTGCTAAATGTTTCCAAAGGACCCGCAGTCCACTCCCCTCGTGCCCAGTGCGACAAGAAGATCTATGCTCTGCGGATGAAACACGTCCTCGAGCACCAGGAGAATCTGGACGTTTTTCAAGCAACGGTCACGGGGTTGATCTTCAAAGGGGATTCAGTCGTCGGTTGCCGAACCAATCTGGATGTTGAGTTCTTTGGTAAGACGATCGTTATAACGACCGGAACCTTTCTTCGTGGATTGATGCATATCGGCAAAAACAAGAATGAGGGCGGCCGTATGGGCGACTATTCGTCGAAAACGCTCTCAAGTAGCTTCCTTGAAGCCGGGATTGAGCTCGAGCGACTAAAGACAGGAACACCACCTAGATTGCTCGGTAGATCCATCGATTTCAATCGTTTGGAAGAGCAAAAAGGGGATTCGGAACCCACGCTATTCGCATTCTATGATACCCGGGTTGATTCAGATATGTTCCACGTGGAACATCACGGCGAATCCTACGCCGGATGGAAACCGGGTTCGGATCAAGTCTCCTGCTGGATTACCTACACGACCGAGCAGACTTCGGAGATTGTCATGCGGAATTTGCATCTTTCCGCAATGTATGGCGGAGAGATCGAAGGTACCGGTCCCAGGTATTGCCCGAGCATCGAGGACAAATTCGTGCGGTTCGAGGGGCGTCCGAGGCATATGCTTTTCATCGAACCTGAGGGTCGCAATACCAACGAGTACTACATCAATGGGCTTTCCACGAGTTTGCCGTTCGACGTACAGAAAGAAATGATCGCTTCGATACCAGGTCTCGAACGGGCTCATTTGCTGCGGCCGGCTTATGCAGTTGAATACGATTTTGCGCCTCCAACACAGATCTTTCCGCATCTGGAGTCCAAGAAGGTGGAGAATTTGTTTTTCGCAGGTCAGATTAATGGTACCTCAGGTTACGAGGAAGCGGCGTGCCAGGGTCTAGTGGCTGGGGTCAATGCCGCATTGAAGGCGAGGGGGGATGGCCCTTTTGTTCTGAAGCGATATGATGGTTACACTGGAGTCCTTATAGACGATCTCGTGACGAAAGGGACGCAGGAGCCCTACCGGATGTTTACTAGCCGGGCGGAGTATCGGCTTTTGTTCAACCATGGAAGTGCGGAGCTTCGAATGCTCGAGTATGCCAGAGGCTTTGGATTGCTAGCAGAATCCCGGATAAAGCGAATCGATGAGAAGAAAGAAAAGATAGATAGGGCGATCGATTGGCTGGAGTCGAATCGGGTAGGGGAGCAGACATGGGCCACCCTGGCTAGAAGGAATGATCCAGGATTTAGATTGCCAGAAGTGGTAGCGAAGCTCGAGGATTCGGTCAAAGACGAAGTGCTCTACCGGATACGTTATGATGGCTATTTAAAGCGGGAGTTGAGACAGGTTGAGAAGCTCAGTAGAGTTGAGGCGATTAAGGTGCCGAGGGGGTTCGACTTTCTTAAGGTCAAAGGACTCAAGAAAGAGTGTGCTTTGAAATTGAATCAGCTTAATCCGGCGAACTTGGGGCAGGCCAGTCGTGTGAGTGGGGTCAATCCAGCGGATATTAGTGTTCTAATGGTGGCACTCGGAAATCTGTAACTTGTTGTAGTACAAATATATAGGCCAATGTTCTTGGCATTGGGATCTTCTCCTTCTCGCGAAAAATCTACAATGTGAGCGTAACGAAAATGTAACGCTTAGGCTGTTGCTCTACGGGTTTTGTTCGCAACAATCCGGATTCGTTTTATCTGAAAAATGCTATGGTTGCTTCGCAAGAGCCTAAGAAAATACTAGTCGTTGACGACGAGATCGACGTAACGGAACTGCTCAGCTATAACTTGAGACAGCGGGGATTCCTATCGCAATCGGTGAACGACCCGCGACAGGCCCTGGAAACCGTCCGCTCGTTCAAGCCGGATTTAATCGTGTTAGACGTGATGATGCCGGAGTTAAGCGGGATTCAGGTTTGCCGTATCATCCGACAGGAGAATGGGCTCAAGGAGATTCCTATCATATTCCTGAGCGCCAAGACGGAAGAGGGGGACCGAATTGAAGGTTTCGAAAGCGGAGCAGACGATTACGTATGCAAACCTTTCAGCCCTAAGGAATTGATGTTGAGGGTTTTAGCTATTCTCAAGAGAGGAGTGGATGAAGAGGGGAGTCCAAATGTTCTTGATGTAAACGGCATCAGGCTCGATGTGGAGCATCATAGTGTTCACGTTCAA
>JAUHWE010000410.1 GCA_030424825.1 Verrucomicrobiia bacterium | reverse complement strand
TCTTGCGGCGATTGTCGATCTATCGAGTCAAAGCGGTCTATTAACGCAGTTTGCGCGATGCGAATACAACCGTTTATGAGTTCCTGTCTGTTTGTTGGGAATTGGACACTCGGGTTAGAGGGCTGCTAGAAATTCCTCAGGTGAAAAGGTGCGGGGAAGATGCTTTAGCTTGTTTCCATGACCATCGATCAAAAGAAGGTTGGGGAACCCGGATACTTGGTATTTTTCCATGAATTCCGCACCCTCATCACTCTCGTATTCGATCCGGGCAAATAGGTAGTCTTTTTCGATTTTCGATCTTACCGCCTCGTTGGCGAGAACCTCAGAGTCGAGACGGCGGCAAGAGGGGCACCAAATAGCAGAGAGATCGGCTAACACGGGCTTCCCCGTTTTTCTGGATTCTGCAAGCGCGTCCTGAAATGCGAGCACTTCGAGACCCGTCGCATCGATCGCTTTTTGCCCAAGGTGAGATTGGTATTCTACATTTAGGAAGTAGGCAGCGAGAGCAATGATCGCGATGATAACGAGTGAGCGGAGGGTGGATTTCGTTTTGGGGTTCATGGGAGCTGCTTGGGTTTAACGATTTAAGGGGCTGCTTGGCTGCGGGCTAGTTGGCGGACGTGTCTTGGTCTTCCCACTCATTGCAGCAGGAACCGTAAATGCTGCAGCACGCGTCGCAGATCCTCGGGTAGTTCGGGTGATCCTCGATTGGAGCGCCGCATCGTTCGCAGGTTAGCGGTGTCGGTTGGTTGGTGCTGGTCTCGGATTCGTGCATGGGCTAGGTTTGAAGTCGTCTCGATGGGAGTGAAAAGAGATTGGAGGGGTGAGATATATTCGCAAGACCGTACAGACTTGAAAACGGGCGGGAAAGAGTCAGCTTGTTCTTTCTAGCTCGGATATGGCCCTACTCTCAATACGCGATTTAGTTAAATGTTACCCTTCAGAAGGGGAAGAACCTGTCACAGTCGTGGATGTTGGCGCTTTTGAATTGGCGTCGGGAGAGCAGGTGTTGCTTCAGGGAGAGAGTGGCTCTGGAAAGTCCACTTTGCTGAACCTGATAGCGGGCATCGTTGTCGCTGATTCCGGAGAGATTCTCTTAGGTGGAGAGAATGTCTGTTCGCTTTCTGAATCCGCTCGAGATGCGCATCGAGCTCGGTCGCTGGGGTATGTGTTTCAGAATTTCAACCTGTTGAATGGCTATACCTGTTTGGAAAACGTGGAGCTGGGAATGAGTTTTGGGACGGGAGTCGATGGAGAATTTGCGTTGCAGCTTCTTGACCGAGTCGGTCTTTCAAATCGGCGGAGTTACCGCCCCGACCAGCTTTCGCAGGGCCAGAGGCAGCGGGTGGCGATCGCCCGGGCATTGGCGAATCGGCCCAAGTTGGTCTTGGCGGACGAGCCAACAGGGAATTTGGATCCGACGAACGCGGCCGTTGCCCTAGAGCTCATTCAGTCGCTTTGCAGCGAAAATGGGGCGGCGCTTCTCTTTGTGAGTCACGACCCTCAATTGGAGTCGAAGTTTGAGCGGGTTATTGATTTGGCGGAACTGAACCAAGCCGCCTGTTTGAGCAGCGATAGGGGGTGTGGCAAATGAGTCCGGTTGCGATGGCAATTAGAGGGGTGCGGGAGCGCAAAGTTTCCAGCATTATCACGATCTTGGCGGTAGCGTTGGCCTGTAGTTTATTGATGCTGGTCTGGGCATTCAAGAAAGAGGCCGAGCAGTCGTTTGCGGGAGCGAATGGCGGTTTTGATGCGGTCCTAGGCCCACGCGGTTCCAAACTTCAAATTGTGCTGAACGCTCTCTATCACCTAGATGAATCGCCGGGCTTAATGAAATGGGAAGACTATGAGCAGGTAGCCAAGTTTCCCGCGATCGAATCGGCTTATCCCATCGCGGTAGGCGACAATTACCGGGGATATCGTCTTGTGGGTACCGTGCCCGCCTACCTGGCCAAGCATGCCTATGCAGAGAATCGCGGTTTCGAACTGGAGGAGGGCGGACAGCTTTTTGAGGAAAAGTCGATGCATGCGGTCGTCGGTAATCTGGCTGCTCGGAGATTGGGTATGGAGGTAGGGGATACGTTTCATCCTTATCATGGATTGATCTACAATGAGAGCGCGAAGCACGAAGAGACTTATACCGTTACCGGAATTCTAAAGCCAACCGGTACTCCGGCAGATAAGGTTATCTGGATCCCGATCAGTGGAATTCAAACCATGAGCGGCCATAACCCGAAGGCGGCTACAGATATTAGCGCCACTTTGCTGAAGTTTAAACAAGGGGCGAACATGGCAGGCTTTCAGTTGGATATGCTTTACAACAAGCAGGGAAACCGCCTGACCTTGGCTTGGCCGGCAAACCGTACTATCGTCCAGTTCTTCGAGAAGATCAGCTGGTTCGACAAGATCCTACAAGCCGTAGCCGCACTCGTTGCCATAATCGCTGGAGGCTCGATTCTCGCGATCCTCTATAATACCATGAATGAACGCAAACGAGATATCGCTGTACTCAGAGCGTTGGGAGCGAAACGGTTTACGGTATTTACCATATCACTACTCGAAGCGGTTGGAATGACATTAGCAGGAGTCTTGGCTGGGTTTGTCGTGTATGCAACGCTTGGGTTCGCGATTGGCGAAATCGTGCAGCAGGAAACCGGAGTCTTGCTGAATCCGTTTACTGGAAATGCGGCCATGATTTGGGCTCCTGTCGGAATGTTGGGCATCGGGGCGCTTTCAGGCTTGTTGCCCGCCCTAAAGGCCTATCGCACGGATGTGTCGAAGAATTTATCATGAAAAACAAGAAGCGTATCAACCTCGTGTGGATTTTGTTGGGACAACTCGTTGCTCTCTTATTGTGGACGGGATGCTCCCAGCCGAACGAAAGTAGTGGGGACTCGCAGGGCGGCCACTTTCATGCGGCGCCACACGGGGGTAGCTTGGTCATGTTGGGAAACCATTTGGCTCAGATAGAGCTCGTTCCAGGGGAGACGCCAGGGGATTGGAGTCTCTACGTCTTGGATGGGGGAGCGGAGCGATTCGTTCGGATCGAGCAAGAGACGATCAAGGTAACGATGGATGGACGAGAGGCTATATTCCGGGCGATCGCGAACTCAGCTACTGGGGAAAGCGTTGGGGACACCTCCCAATTCAAGGCGAAAGTAGAGGGATTGAACGGTGAGAGCCGATTTTCGGTTCGAATCGATGAAATCGTTGTTTTCCGCCAGCCGTTTTCACAGGTAGAATTCGATTTCCCGGAAGGGAAACATTGAGTTCCCGGGAAACATCCCTAATGTCTCGAGGTCGTTGAATCTGCATTGGTTATGAAAAGAGAATATTTTACCCTATTGGCACTCTGGATTTCCGGAATCATTATGCCTCTCGCGATCGCGGAGGACCTGACCTTGAGCCTGGCCGATTTGAGCGCGTTTGAGTACCAGCCGGAGGTTCCCGAATCGGGAGACAAGGTTGTCAGAGCGGACAAGGACTACCTGAAGAGCTTTCTTCCAGAGGAGGTCTACAAGCTAGATAAGAAGAGCATTTCGATTACCGGCTACATGATGCCCATCAAGTCCGATGGTCAGGTCGTGCAGGAATTTCTTTTAGTGGCGAACACCATGGCTTGTTGCTACGGCGTAATGCCTTCCTACAATGAGTTTATCTATGTGAAAATGTCCGGTCCCGGAGCTCTCGCGGTAGACAACGTGCCGATCACCCTGCATGGCAGGCTCTCGATCGAGGAGACTTGGGAAAACGGTTTCTTCAGCCACCTATATGCAGTTAGCGGCCAGAAGGTGGAAATCGGAAAGTTTTAACCTTCGGCGGCTCACTCGCCTTAGCGTGAGTATTGGTCAGGGCTAAATTTTGAGCGGCTCACGCTAAAGCGAGTGAGCTGCTTTTTAGTCCAAGGTCCTGGTGTTCTGAGTAATTTGTTCTAGTCCCCTAAATCCTGATCCCCATGAAGCTCAACCTCTCTCGACGTCATTTTTTAAGAGCGGTCGGAATGTCCCTTGCACTCCCAGCGCTGGAGTCGATCCCGCTGGCTACAGCGGTTCAAAAAACTCTGGGTGCCTCGGGGAAGGCGAAAAGGCTCGTTTGCGTGGGAGCGAATCTAGGGCTGCACGCCCCCTCGTTTTATCCGAGTGAAACTGGGTCGGATTATGGGGTAACCCCACTCTTGAAGCCGCTGATGAGGCATAGAGAGCAGTTTACCCTTTTCTCGGGGCTGGATCATCGTGCGGGGAACGGACACAATAACTGGGATAATTTCCTTTGCGGTAAAAACGTGGGGGAGGTTACTCTCGACCAGATTGCCGCTGAGCGATTGGGGGCGAAGAGTCGAATCGCATCCCTTCAGTTAAGTGCTGGGCGAGGAAGCTTCCGCCAGAAGATGGTTTACAATCAGCAAGGGGTTCCGCTGCCGATGATTGAACGGCCCAGCGTTGTATACCAGACGCTCTTTGGGCTTCCAGACGATGTCGAGCGGACGGAATACTTGATTAAAAGCGGGAAGAGCTCGTTGGACAAAGTATCGGGAGAGGCGAGGCGACTTCAAAAGACGGTTAGCGCCGCGGACAGGTCCAAGCTGGACGAATACTTCCAATCCGTGCGGGATCTCGAAAATAGAATGGAGCGCCAACTGAAAGGGCTACATGAGCCACGGCCTCAGGTTGACTACGAGCTCCCGGAATTCGATCCCATCGCCCCAACATTGATGCTGGAAAACCAGGCACTGATGTACGACTTGATGGCTTTGGCCCTGGAAACGGATTCGACGCGAGTGCTTACGATGTTCCTGCCCGGATTGGGCGAAGTCTTCACGATTAATGGCGAAGTGCTTTCAGCGGGTTACCACGCGCTTTCGCATCATGGCAACAATCGAGGTCTCATCGCGGACTTGATCAAGGTCGAGAGCGAGCACATGCGTCTATTGTCGGGTTTCCTGGATCAGTTGAAGGCGAAGACCGATGGCAATGGCGTACCACTTCTCGATTCAACTCTAGTTCTTTGGGGTGCCGGAATGGGAGACTCCAGTCG
>JAUHWE010000409.1 GCA_030424825.1 Verrucomicrobiia bacterium | reverse complement strand
GTTTCCTAGGAAAGTGTCTCCGATTGAAGCGTCTGCTGCGCCGCAAATGCCGATATTGAGCCAAAGGGAGTCGGTCGACTGGAATCGTTCTCCCATTGCGGTAGTCGCGATCGCGCTGGATAGTGAACCGACGCCCGTTACCGCTAATCGAGTGCGTTCACCCTGGAAATACTGGGCTCGACCGTGCCTCCCGCACAGTTTCATGCGGTAATGCTGGATGATCGGTTTGGCTTCACAGTGGAGCGCGATAACGAATTGTATCATATTGTTCGTTTTTGCCTTGATGTCATTGTGACGAATCGGCAAAACGCAAGGCTCTCAAATTTATCGTAGCTGATAAAACATAGAGTTTCTCACAAGAAGCTCGCCCGATTTCCAAGTATATCAGGCCAAATTTTGGCAGGGTATGCTTTTTACTCGTTTTTCGGCAGAAAATACTTGCCGAGGTAACGGCTTAAGCTAACTTCACGCTCTTTTCTCAAAATCTCTCATCATGCCAACAATTAATCAACTCGTCAGAAAAGGCCGCAAGGTGGCCCGGACCAAGTCCAAGTCACCCGCGCTTGACTCAAATCCGTTTAGACGCGGCGTTTGTGTCCAAGTAATGACGCGTACGCCCAAGAAGCCGAATTCGGCTATCCGAAAAGTGGCAAAAGTACGCTTGACCAATGGCATCGAAGTCATCGCCTACATTCCTGATGAAGGTCACAGTCTTCAGGAGCACAGTATCGTTCTCGTACGTGGGGGTCGTGTAAAGGACCTTCCGGGTGTGCGTTATCACATTGTTCGCGGTACGCTCGATGCAATGGGCGTAGAGAAGCGTCGTCGCAGCCGGTCCAAATACGGTGTGAAGCGTCCCAAGGCCTAAGAATTTAAATAATTAGACAATGTCACGTCGTAGAAGAGCAGTTAAGCGCCTAACTAAACCAGATTCCCGTTACGGAAGTACTCTGGTGGGCCACCTAGTGAATACCGTCATGCGTGACGGCAAAAAGACTTTGGCCGAACGCATTGTTTATGCAGCGTTTGAGAAAGTAAGCGAAAAGCTTGAAAAGGGGGATCCGGTGGATCTGCTTTTGGGAGCTTTGGAAAATGCTCGCCCTCGTTTGGAGGTGAAGAGCCGCCGCGTTGGGGGCGCGACTTACCAAGTGCCTTTGGAAATCCCGTTTGAGCGTCAGGAATCTCTCGCCATGCGATGGATGGTTAACGCTGCCGCCGCGCGGAAGGGCCTTCCGATGAAGGAAGCGCTCGCTAATGAAATTATCGACGCCTATAATAATACAGGCGGAGTGGTTAAGAAGAAGGAAGACACTCACAAGATGGCGCAGTCAAACCGCGCATTCGCCCACCTACGCTGGTGATCGTTTTTTCTCCCTCATGTTCTTTTTCAAATGGTTGAAGCTCCCTCAGATATCTCCACGAAAAATGGCTCTGGACGTCCAGTGCCAATGGAGTGGACACGCAATATAGGTATTGCGGCGCACATCGATGCGGGGAAGACGACAACCACCGAGCGTATACTCTATTATACAGGAGTCGTTCACAAAATCGGTGAAGTCCACGACGGCAATGCAGTCACAGACTTTATGGAACAGGAACGCGAGCGGGGTATCACCATTACGTCTGCGGCGATTTCTTGTAATTGGAAAGGCCGATCAGGTCCTTTCACGGGAATCAACCACCAGATAAACATCATCGATACTCCCGGCCACGTGGATTTTACGGCCGAAGTTGAACGTTCGCTACGTGTGCTCGATGGAGCCGTCGCTGTGTTTTGCGCGGTAGCTGGAGTGCAGCCCCAATCGGAAACGGTCTGGCGGCAAGCGGACAAGTATGATGTGCCACGCATAGCGTTTGTGAACAAAATGGACCGTACCGGCGCAAATTTCCTCGGAGCGATCGAGGACATGCGGTCCAAGCTGAAAGCGAATGCTCACCCTCTTTTCCTCAATATTGGATCGGAAGAGCATTTTTCTGGGTTGATCGATCTGGTGCGCCAGAAAGCATTTCGATTCGACGAGACTGACGCCATGGGTGTCAATGTGATCGAGTGCGAGATCCCCGGAGACATGGCCCGCGAAGCCGCGGAGCTGAGAGAGTCTTTAGTCGAGGCCGTTGCCGACTACGATGACACACTGGCGGAAAAATACCTTAACGGGGAAGAGATCGACGAGTACGAGCTTAGTTTAGCGATTCGCAAAGCGACCTTGTCATTGAATTTTGTGGGAGTCATTCCCGGTTCTGCGTTTAAGAACAAAGGAGTGCAAAGCATGTTGGATGCGGTGGTGAGTTACCTGCCGAGCCCGTTAGACATGCCTCCGGTCAAAGGTCACGATAGCAAAGAAAGTCTAGTTTCAATCGAACCCGACGACAATGGTCGTGCAGCGGCTTTGGCATTCAAGCTTTGGAGCGATCCCTACGTCGGCAAACTCGTTTTCATTCGAGTCTACAGCGGGACGATCAAAAAAGGAGACGTTCTTTACAATCCCCGTACCCGAAAGTCAGAACGGGTCAGTCGGCTTCTGATCATGAAGGCGGACAGTCGCGATGACGTAGAGAGTGTTCGTTCGGGAGATATTTGCGCCGCGATTGGCTTAAAGAATGTATGGACTGGCGATACGTTTACATCGAAGAACTTTGATGTCGCGCTCGAGCCGCCATCCTTTCCAGAGCCGGTCATATCAATGACTATTGAACCTGCAACTTCGGCGGACCAGGAAAAGCTTTCGGTCGGATTGGGAAGATTGGCAGAAGAAGATCCGACATTCATCGTAAAGACAGATCAGGAAACGGGCCAAACCATTATCTCTGGAATGGGTGAACTCCACTTGGAGATCATTCGGGATCGGCTTTTCCGAGAATTCAAAGTCAAGGCTCAGTCTGGGAAGCCGCAAATCGCTTATCGCGAGACTATTTCGAAATCGGCGGAGGGCGAAGGGAAATTCATTCGGCAATCCGGAGGGCGGGGCCAGTACGGTCACGTGGTTATCAAGCTCGAACCTCAGGAGACTGGGAAAGGATTTGAAGTCGTTAACGAAATCGTTGGTGGTGTTATTCCAAGAGAGTTCATCAAGCCAACCGAGGACGGAATCAAAGAAGCGGCCAACAACGGCGTGGTGGCGGGATACCCTGTTGTCGACTGGAAGGCCCGCATCGTCGATGGATCTTTCCACGAAGTGGATTCTTCGGAAATGGCTTTTAAAATGGCGGGAATCTTCGCGTTCAAAGAGGCAATGAAGATTGCGGATCCGATTCTCCTCGAACCGATAATGAAGGTTGAGGTTACGACTCCCGAGGAATATCAAGGCGATGTTATCGGCGATCTAAACCGTCGTCGCGGACATATTCATAACGTGGATTCGAAGAACGATTTGGCGATCGTTAGTGCCGCAGTTCCGCTCGAAACCATGTTTGGCTACGCTACGGATGTACGTTCACTTTCGAAAGGGCGTGCCAGCTACTCCATGGAAACCTCCCATTTTGAGCAAGTACCGTCGAATGTGCTCGCTAGACTCACCGAAGACCTATCCAGATAGGCAAGTAACACTTTAATTATCCGAAATTTCATGACTGGACAAAAAATACGCATCAGACTTCAAGGGTTCGACTATCGAGTGATCGATCAGTCTGCATCCGAGATTGTAGATACCGCCAAGCGCTCGGGCGCTCGTGTTTCCGGTCCTGTACCGTTGCCGACACGTATCGAAAAGGTCACCGTGAACAAGTCTCCTCACGTTGATAAGAAATCCATGGAGCAGTTCGAAATCCGTACGCACAAGCGCTTGTTGGACATTATCGAGCCAACCGCTCAAACGGTCGACGAACTCAAAAAACTAAATCTTCCATCTGGAGTGGATATTACCATTAACGTTTAAACGCGCACAACTCCATCACACTTTCGCTGGTATTTACCGGCGCTAACGTGGGTCTAGAAAACGAAGCCGACGCTCCACCTACCTCTTAGAAATATGAACTATACACTCTTAGGCAAAAAATTGGGCATGACTCAACTGTACGACGGAACGGTCCAAGTTCCCGTCACAGTGATTCAGGCAGGCCCTTGCCCCGTTCTTCAGGTGAAGACAGCGGATACGGATGGATACAACGCCATTCAGATCGGCTACGAAACCAAGAAGGAAAAGCGGGCCAGCAAGGCAGAGCTAAATCATGCTAAGAAAAACGGCGTTGCCACGCCAAGAACCATTCGGGAAGTCCGTTGCGACGGGGCTCCTGAATACAATTCAGGTGACGTTCTCGATGTAACGAAATTCGAGGAAGGCCAGAAGATCGACATTATCGGAGTCACCAAAGGTCGTGGCTTTCAAGGGGTAATGAAGCGTTTCAACGTCAAGGGTGGCCCGGCGTCTCACGGTTCGATGTTCCATCGCCGTATCGGTTCGATTGGTCTGTGCCAATGGCCAGGTCACGTATTCAAAAACCAAAAGATGCCGGGTCGCATGGGCGGCAGGCAGCGTACGGTTCAAAATCTGAAGATCATGAAGATCGATGCAGAAAAGAACCTCATTCTCGTAAAGGGCGGCATTCCTGGAGCCAATGGCGACACGATTCTCGTTCGCAGTGCGATCAAAGGTAAATAACGCGGGAAGGACTGATTGATCATGAAGTTGAAACTATTTAACAACGACGGTTCCGCGAATGGAGAGGGTGATTTTGACATCCCCGTATTCGAAGACGGAAAAGGTCTTCAAGCGGTTAAGGAAGTAGTAGTTGCTCAGGCGGCTAATATTCGCCAAGGAAGCGCTAATACAAAAACGCGTGGCGAAGTGCGTGGTGGTGGTAAAAAGCCATGGCGTCAAAAAGGAACGGGTCGCGCCCGGGCAGGTAGTAATCGCTCCCCCATCTGGGTTGGTGGTGGCGTGGTGTTCGGCCCGAAACCACGCGACTACTCTAAGAAAATCAACAAGAAGGTGCGCCAGCTCGCCTTTAATCGGGCCTTGTTCGAGCGGGCCAGCGATGGCTCTCTGGTTGTCGTGGATGCGCTTGATATTGCCCCGGCGAAAACGAAGGTGGCCAGC
>JAUHWE010000408.1 GCA_030424825.1 Verrucomicrobiia bacterium | reverse complement strand
CCCGCAGTGTTACACCAACTGTAAGCTTCCCCAGACCCACGGGCAACGTGGAGGGAAAGCGTGTCACTCTCCCCTATCCGCGAAACCACCATGTTGTAGCTATATTCGGAAAACTCATTGCCGTTGCTCACCGCAAAATCGAGAATTCGATCCCAGCGTGATTTGGCGGCAAGTAGTTCGCGATGGTTCAATTCATTCCCGAAGATGTCTTTGTCTATAAAAGAGGGAGGAGATTGCTTTGCCTTCACAGCATCCCTAGCCGCTCTGATCATTTCGAAGCGGTATTGTGTATTGTAAAGAGAAGAGCAAAGCGCTCGATAGGAGTATAAGAACAGCGACTCGGGAGTAGATTCGAAAGGAGTGTCTTCGATTGGAGAAAATATCTTATTGTCATGTTCTTCACAAAAGCCCGTAAACGTAGTTGCATCTCCAACACCGACTAACGTCGGCCAGATTATAATATCAGATTCGTTGCCACGGAAAATAGAGGGATTTATCTCAAAGACTTTTCCTTTTGATGAAATTTGTCTCAAAAGAGCCTTTTGAATAAGATGGGATTTTGCAATCTTCGAGCTGCAGTTACTGTGATTGGCTGCAAAGCACACCTTTCCCGAGCCCCTTCGATTATGCGAGTAGAACGTTCCATCAATCTCAGCTGAAAGATCTTCTTTTTGTATTTCGAAGCAGTGTGTCCGCGTCCGTGAACAATACGGATTAAAAGGTTCATCTAAGTGGCGAACGATCCTAGCTATCCCAATTCGAGTTACTAGACCCTCGATAAAAACCTCTTCAACGCCATTGCTTCCGAGCAACAATGGTCGTCTGATTTCAAGACGGCGAGGATGTTTCTCAAATAACGATAAAATAGAGTGAAAATTCGCTTTTCGTGCCCATCTCTCAATCCGAAGACAGTCTTTTTCAGTAAAGAGTTTGTATGTGGCTTGAGTTTTCTTACTCATCAATTGTAATTACTAACCAATTTCAATTCGCCTTTCTTAATATATTCAACAAATCCATTTTTCGTATACGGTCCGATAAACATCCCTCTACTCTGATAGTCATAGATTGAGGGATTGAAGTGACGTATGAATATCCTAGCCTTTGGCTCAAATTCCAACACAAAGTAGTATGGAAGATAGAAACTTCGCCTAAAGTCGACCGAGTACTCTCAAACCATATCCGCCTTTTTTGATTCACAATTGTGCTCAAAAGAAAAGTACACACCTGTAGTTTCATTCGAATACCACGCTTGCCCACTATTTATCTCATAGAGGGGGTTCGACGAGAAATAGTCCGTGAACTGCTCAAGCGAAATATCTGGGGAAGTGAAGAAAAGGTCGTAGCTCATGTGATTTGGAAACGCGAAAGCTGGAGCGCCGGGTAAACAGGGTAGGCACGTCATTACGATGCGACAATCGAAGAATATGCCAATTCAAATTTGGGGTAAGCTTTGAAAAAGTGAAAATCGATAAACGCCAAAAAGACAAAGTCACAAGTCGATCTGCGAACCTCAACTCTCACCTAAACCACCTTAAACCATCCACGACCAAAACGTACGAAACTAATCTCAAGCTGAGCTGTTAGCTAAAAGGTATCAGCTCGATGAACTTTCTGATGTGGTCTTCTAACTTTACTGTCTTGCTCGCCAGGACTACAATTTCCCGTGTGAATGAGTCTCTTAAGCTGAACCGCTGGATCTTTTTTTTTCGATTGTAGGGCGCTAGCGACCTGATCGGCACGCAGCTATAACCCATGCCAAGCGATACGAGATTTGCAATCAGGTCAAAGGAATCGAGCTCCATATCGGATTCGAAAGCTAGGCCACGTTTTGATAGCCATGATTCTAGGTTTCCCGCAGTATTAGAGTTTCGCGATATTTGAAGCCACGGTAATTCGAGTTTTTCTGAAAACGACCGAAGCGATGTAGGTGTAATTCTTGGCGGGATCCCTTGCTCGTCAGGGAAGATAAAGGCGAATCTGTCTTTGAATGATTCCATGACTTTCAATGAGCTCGGATTTCGCTTAGGAGCTCCAATAATCCCAATGTCCATTTCGGAACTCTCTAGTTTCGAAACGATATCGTTGCTAGTGTCTTGGCAAACAAGAACTCGGGTTTCAGGAAATTGTTTTTTGTAGGTGGAAAAGAATCCGGGAAGATAAGACATGCTCACCGTTTTCGATACCCCTATTCTAATCTGCTTTGGGGCGAGTTCGAATTTTTCCTGTAGTCTTATCAAAGTCGTATCCACATGATGGAGAATCGAGTCTGATTGTAGACATAGAAACCTTCCTGCTTCGGTGAGCCTGACTTTACGGGTCGACCGTTCGAATAGAGCTATATCTAGCTTGCTTTCCATTCCCTGAATTTTCCGGGTCAACGCACTTTGAGACATTCCCAGATTTGAGGCGGCTTTGGTGAAGCTTTCTCTACGGGCGACCTCCTGGAATAGATGGAGCTCGTAGATATCGAAGGGGACACGCTTGAGGTACTTTTGCATTATTAGCAATAATGTATGCATTTAATGTATTATGCGCAACAGAATATTTCGAATACAATCGTACCGAACAAAAAATGAAATCTAAGAAAGGATATCAGATATGGCTAGTTTTGAAGAACGATTCCCCGAAAACGCTCCTGGCGAGTTTTTCGTAGATGATGGATGCATTGGCTGTAGCAAATGCGACGAAATTGCACCAACTTCGTTTAGGACTTCTGAAGATGGAGATCACAACTATGTTTACCGCCAACCAGAGACAGCGGAGGAACTTGAAGTTGTCGAAGAAGCTCTTGAGGAATGCCCCGTGGAGGCCATCGGAAGAGTGGGCGGAAGCTGCACGACTTGATTTATGGTATCTCTTTAAGCCAACTTCTACATCCTCAATCTTAGGCTTTTGTACGAAGTTCGAAAGCGTTTCCAATGACTAGTCGCCTCGTAGCTTTCTGTTTCAATTAAAGCTCCTGATCCGCGAAACTGATCGATAAGATATTGGCGGTTTTATCGACTCAACGGTTGACCATTTATCCATTTGCCAGATCAAGACCTATGGTATTGTTTCTGGGAAATTGTGCCCTACCCCTTCAATGGTTGAAGCTTAAACCCAATAAGACCGATGGATATGGATAAAACGCCCGAACAACCACACGACATCCCCAACGAGAGTCGTAGAAAATTCCTAACGGGAGCCGCAGCCTTCACGGGCTACAGCCTTTTCGTAAAGGCCCCACAGGCGCTTGCCTCTGGCAATGATCCTTTCGTACTAAGAGAAGACGTGTCCCCACGCCTTGATGAGCTGGCTCCGGATGATGCGCAAACTAATGTGGCCTCTAGCGACCCGAACATGCGGGTCGTGGAGCTCCAATCGGACATCCTAGTCGCAGGAGGTGGACTCGCTGGTGTTTGTGCCGCGATCAGCGCCGCTCGTCTTGGTTCGCGAGTGATTCTCGTTCAAGATCGCAGCCGTCTCGGGGGCAATTCTAGCAGCGAAGTTAAGATGCATCCGAGAGGATCTCGATTCGGATTTCGGGAGGGAGGCGTTATTGAAGAAATCTGCCTTGAGAACGCGTACCAGAATGAACAATACAGCTGGGAAATATGGGACTTAATACTCTACGACAAAGTTATCCGCGAGCCCAATATAAAACTCCTTCTCGACACTTCCGTATACCGGGTGGAAAAGAAAGGAAACAAGATCGAGTCCGCCTGGGCCCGATGTGATAAAACCGAGCACCTGTATCACATAAGCAGCAAAGTATTCATAGATTCTACAGGAGACAGTCGCTTAGGCATGGAAGCGGGCGCAGAATTTCGAGTCGGCCGGGAATCGTCGAAGGAATTCGGAGAATCACTGGCGGATTACGACCCGCCCGGTACCACCCAGGGTTCATCTATTCTGTTCACTGCTCGTGAGCACGATAGGAACATGCACTACGAAGCCCCCTCTTGGGCACGAAAGATCACGGCTGAAGACTTGAAACTTCGCGGGGTTAGGACGTCCACATTTGAGTATGGGTTTTGGTGGATTGAGCTCGGAGGAGTCTATGATACGATTCGAGATAATGAGCGTTTGCGGTTCGAGCTTTTGTCGATTGTGCTCGGCGTCTGGGACTACATCAAGAACAGCGGCGAATTTCCGAATGCCAAGAACTGGGCCCTCGACTCGGTAGGCATGGTTCCCGGCAAACGCGATTCGCGCCGCCTCATTGGAGACACGATTTTGACGCAACAGGATGTTATGGGTGAATGGAAAAAGTTTCCCGATGCGGTGGCCTTTGGTGGCTGGTCGCTGGATGACCATCCTGCGGAAGGCTTTGATGCCACAGATAGAAAGCCTGCCCAGCAAATAAATTATCCCGAAGCCTACAATATTCCATTTGGAAGTTTGTATTCTAAAAATTTGGACAATCTTTTAATGGCGGGCCGAAACGTCAGCGCGAGCCATGTGGCATTCTCATCACTAAGAGTAATGCTTACCTGTGCGGCCATTGGGCAAGCCAGTGGAACCGCCGCCCATCAATGCCAGGAAAAAGACATCTCTCCCAGGGAGCTAAGAAACAGTAAGCGCCATCTGCAGTCACTAAAACAGCAACTTTTGCGTGACGGAGCCCTAATCTTAAAAGAGAAGAATGAGGACAAAACGGATCTAGCGCGAATCGCGAAGGTTACCGCTTCATCGTCCACCTCCCAATCGGCTCCCGAAAACATTCTCACCGGACAAACCTATGATTTGCCAGGCGAATATAACAATCGCTGGATGGCGTCTCTCGGCAGTGATAAGGTTTGGATACAGCTAGATTGGAAGCGACCGGTCGAAATCAGTGAAATTCAAATCACTCACGACACCGGACTCCACCGCGACGTAACCATGACCTCGCTGATTTGGCTGCAAAATGAGATGATCTCTGGAGCTCAGCCTGAGTCCATCCGCGATTATCAATTAATTGGGGTCGACCCTGAGGGAAAGGAAACGGTTTTAGCAAATCCCTTCGACAACTATCAGAAGCTCCGACGCCACACCTTCGATCCCATAAAAGTTCGCTCCATCCGGATAG
>JAUHWE010000002.1 GCA_030424825.1 Verrucomicrobiia bacterium | reverse complement strand
TCATCTGGCTAACCGCCAGTTTCAGTTCGGCGGTTTTGGCCCGCAGCGTATTGATATCCTTGGCCCATGCGCGAATGATGTAGGTGACACTGAACGGGTGCGTATAGCCTTGGGCGAGCGCGTCTATCGTGGTCTCCTTTTTCTGGATTGCCGTGGCGTCCGACTGGCGACCCTTGTGGTGATGCTCGTTCTTGAGGCGGTCCGCTTCCTTCTCCTCTTTTCGGATGACTTTCTTTGTGTCCAGAGGCCTTACATTGACGGTAATCTGGTAGTCCAGAGAGGGGAGGCTGGTTAGATTGTGCACGATGCCCGGATACGTCTCGCTCGGCCAGCGCATGATCGTGAAAACGCTGTGGTAGAAGCCGTCGAACTGCAGGGCCGCATTCTCGGCAGGCCGGATGTCGCAATGCAGGCAGTTTTCCTGGATGCTGTACCGCTCGTCGAAACTCTGCTTGTAGTCGTAGTCGAAAGACCCTGACAGGGACGGGTTGAGGAACTTCTTGAAATACGTGTAGTGGTCCAGGTCGTCCATGGCGGCTATCGCCGTGCCTGATCCCATCACGCTCCGCATCTGGTGCTCGCGCTCGACATAGTGTATCCGGAGGCTGTCGAGCTGCGACTCGTAGAATTTGCGCAAGCCCGGTTTGGTCTTCAGGTTGCCAGAGTATTTCTCCATCTGGCAGGAGATGAAGACAACGAGGTGTTCCCGTCTCAGCTTTCGCTCCAGCATTCTGGACCAGTATCGTGTGAACCGCTCGTTGCGAATCGCCTTTATGTAGCTGTCCTCGCAATGGCTGAGCGTGTCCTGGTAGTAGCGGGAAAGCGCTTGCCGATAGTCGTTGTTGCAGGTCCACTGCACCTGCATGGACTCGTTAGGACCTAACGAGTTGATCAAGTGGCGGATCTTCCGTTTGAACTCATTCTTAATGCTGACGCTGCCGCCGCGGAGATCCGGAGTCTCGACTATAAATCCCTTTGAGACGGTGCATCCAGTTTCCAGCGAACCGAAAATCAGCATGCCGTCTGCGAACCATCCGTTGGGGGCGGGATCACTCATGGGTGTCCTCCTTCAGGCGCGGATTGGTTGGCTGGTTCGCTTTCACAAACGAGAATGCGGGGGAGGAGAGATTGTCGAACCAGTCCCGGTCGTACCCTTTCGGCTTGTTGTTCCTCAAAGTGGTCACGTAGATGATCGGGAGGATCAGAAAGGGCAGGGAGGCGATGACCGATACGAGCAGGCCTAGCCGAAAAACCCCAAAGCAAATCGTCGCGACAGACAATGCCGCAACGACACCTATGACTGGATAAAGGAAGAGATTGCCGGAGAGCCCGAAAGCCTGTCCTTTCGAGTCTGTGGCAGCATTGGTCCGTGTACGCTCCAACTGTTCCATTTAAAGGGGAAGTTGTCTGGCCGGTGGATTCCGTGTCTGGTAAAGCGTATCAGAATGTTGGGGTGATCACCGCGTCGCCTATTCCCGCGAGAACGAAGAACGCCGACATGATCAGTCCCGCCGCCGAGATTATTATGCCACCGAAAATCGAGGAGTAGCCTTCCGAATCTCCATCCGAGATCTTGCGGGCCCCTCGCCAGACCAGAAAGATTCCATATACGAAACCGAAGAAGAAAATGACTCCCAAAGCGAGGGAGAACATGTCCTTGAGGTCCGTGAGATCAGCCTGCGCAAGTACGAAAGGAAGGGGAATTGGATACATTTTTCATTGAGTTGAGGATTCCTGTAAGGCAATTTTCATGCCGGTTAATTGGCTATTCTTTCTTGGGTAACGTATCCAAAAATGACGGTTATTAACGATGGTCAATAAATTTTTGTTAATTATAACAATAGTGTGTTCATGATACAATTTGTTTCAAAACACTATATACAAGATTCTATATAGTGTCCTATGACGGAATCTAAAACTCAGGCTCTCGCTGGACTGAAACCGTATTTGCTGGCGAATATCAAAGGCCAGAATGGCGCGATTGAAAAGGCGTGCTCCGTGTTGCGAAGGGGAATGTGTCGGCTCTGTTCCGCAGACCGTCCATTGGGATCGTTCCTGTTCGCGGGCCCTACCGGAGTCGGGAAAACGGAAATGGCAAAGCACTTTACGAGCTACATTTTCAGCGGGGAAAATCGTCTGATCCGTTTCGACATGTCCGAGTACCAGAACAAGGAGCAGCTGGAAGTGTTGCTGGGAGACAGCCAGAACGCGCAGGGGCAGCTGGGCCGACAGTTCGACTTGAATCGCGACGGGAATGGAGAGCTTAGAGGAGGAACGTTGCTTCTTGATGAAATCGAAAAAGCCCATCCGGACATCCTCCTTCTAATGCTTCAAGTGCTCGAGGATGGACGTCTTACACTGCGTGATGGAACCTTGCTGAACCTCTCGAACTTCTTCGTCGTGATGACATCAAACATTGGCGCGTCCGAAGCGATGGAGATGCGGAAATCGACGGATGAGACGATCGAGCGAGTCGTCTTTTCCCTCATCAAGGAGCGACTACGGCCGGAACTGGTTGGCCGGATTACAGAACAGGTTGTATTCAAATGTCTGGAGTACGATGTTCAGGTCGAGATCGCCAGGTTATTGCTGGATAGGGAAATTGCTCGTTTGAGCGAGAGGCTTGGCGAGGCAATCGCCTACGACGAAAGTGTATTGGAATTCGTCCTAATAGAGGGATTCGATTCCCGTTTTGGAGCTCGTCCCCTGCGACGATGTATTGACCGATTAGTGGGCGACGCCCTAGTGGACCAATTCCTGTTAGGAAACAACCCGTCCGGAAAATTGGCAGTGGACCAGTCTGGAAACCGGCTTAGAATTGAACCGCTTTCCTTGGCCGAATAGAGTAGTACTTGCGGTAATCGTTTTCAGCAGAGTCCCGAATCCTGGAACGAATAGAAGCCCTTTCCGTTTGGATCCGAAATCGGATCTCCGCAGATGAGATGATCCACTAGTCTGATACTCATGAGCTCTCCGCATTCCTTCACACGCTTCGTGGCCCTGATGTCCGCGGCGGATGGGGAAGGGTCTCCGCTCGGGTGATTGTGTGCGACTATGATCGAGGCAGCGCTCGAGAGTATGGCGATGCGGAAGATTTCCGGTGGATTCATGATCGCGCTGCTCAGGCAACCGAGCGAGACCATCGCGCGGCTGATGGGGTGGTTCTTCTGGCTGAGACATATGACCCAAACGCTTTCCTGCATCGGGTTTTCCTCGAACGCGTCCTGCATGTACTCGTAGACCCGTTCCGGCGAGTCGACGGGATTGGTTGCGTATTCCTTGACGAGCGAATACTTGATTGAAGCCTCGTATACTTTCATTTTCTGAACCTTTCTTTTTGAAAGGTCTCCAGCCCCTCAAAGTGATGAGGGCGTGAACTGGAAACCGTTCGAGGCTCCCGTTTACGAGAGGTCAAGGTGGAGACTTGGTACTACCTTGAGCCTCGTGACAGGCTTCGAGAAACGGCTGACAGCTGGCTTTTTCTACGGTCCGATATCGTCGCGGATTTTGATTCGAATCTCAGATTGCAATTCGAGTAGCGAGCGTGCGTGCCGACGGGAAATGGTGCCGCTTCCAGATGGGGCTTTAGCGGGAAGGAACTCCTCCAGTCGCGTTCTGCGACCAATATTCTGGACACAGTTTTCCTATGTTATGAGTTGCCAAAAACGGACCTGCGTTGCCGCAAAAAATCTTGTTTGCGTGAATCTGGCTAATAGAAGGCGGATCACCTACCCCTAAGCGATCCGCCGTTGTTTTCTTATTTACCCCTAATAGGCCTCGCTAAGCGATGACCTAGTTTGAATGACGGCTGGGCTGCGGTTTTGTTCAATTATTTTTTCCGGGAAAGTGGAAGCGGTTTATGTACAGCGAGAGGTCGAGAGACGACACCTCTCTGAACCATATACCTTACATGCCCGATTGCCAAGTCGAAGAATGGTTCCTTGTTGGCGTGCTCAATCTGACCGTCCCGGAATCGGGAAGCCCAGCTTTTGGGAGTTCCTCTATTAAGCCGAATGCGAAGGTTCTAGTATTGCCTTATTCCATAAGGGGTAAGGCGTCCCCCCTCTAAAGAAACGCCAGATGCGTTTCCAGAATCCAAATACCGACGCTAATCCCGCGAACCCATGATAAGCCCGAAGGCTCAGTACAACCTCAAGAACGCGCGGCAGTACTTTCGCGAGCACCTGCAGGTTGGCGACTACTACGCCCAGGAGAATGCGGTCCAGGGGGAATGGTTCGGCCTAGGTGCGGATAAACTGGGGCTTCAGGGAACAGTGGGCGAACAGGCGTTCCTGGCTCTATGCGAAGGCCTCAACCCGGCTACTGGAGAGCGTCTGACGATGCGGAAAAACACGAGCCGTTTCACCAATGGAAAGGAGACCGCCAATCGACGGATCTTCTACGACTTCACCATCAGCCCGCCGAAAAGCGTATCCATAATAGGACTCTGCCAGGACGAGAGGATCGTGGAAATTCACGACGCGGCGATACGGAAAGGGGTCAGGGAGATGGAGCGATTCGCGATGACGCGCGTCCGGAAAAAGGGCCGTTCCGACGACCGGGAAACGGGCAACGTTGTAGGCGCCTGCTTCCGCCACGACACGAGCCGGGCCCTCGACCCGCACCTGCACACGCACTGCATCGTCATGAACGCGACCTTCGATCCTGTGGAGAAAAGGTGGAAGGCGCTGCAGAACTACGAAATGCTCAAGGCCCAGAAATTCGTGGAGAACTACTACTATCACGAACTCGCGAAAGGACTCAAGAAACTGGGCTACGCGATCGAGAACAACGCGCGGGACTTCGAGGTCCAGGGAGTCCCGCACAAGCTGGTCGAGAAGTTCTCCAAACGTCGCCAGCAGATCGACGAGGCGGTGGAGGAGCATGTCTCGAAAGGGAAACTTGTCTGGAATGTGAAGGAATTACGGGCCCAGATCGCGCACGAGAAACGGGCCCGTAAAATGAAGGACTCGAGCGCCGAGAAACTGGTCGAGCACTGGGACTCGCAGTTGACAAACCGGGAGCGACAGTCGCTAAAGGGCGTTCTAGACCGTAGCCCATCTCCGAATACGAAACTGGGAATCGAGGCGATTGTCGACTGGGCCGACGAGCACATGTTCGAGCGCAAGTCCGTGATTGAAGACTACCAGCTAAAAGCGGCTGCTCTAACTCGCGGTCGGGGCGAGAGCTTTTCGCTAGAGAAACTCGACGCTGAAATCGCCAAGCGGGGCTACCTCAGAAACGGTAAGGGCCACAAAATCACCTCGAACCTCACACTGGGCCGGGAGCTGGAGATCGTACTTGCTGCGAAAAACGGGAGAATGAAACACAACCGTTATTGCGAAGAATACTCGCCTTCGATTCCGACCGTAACTGAGGAGCAGAAACGGGCTATCGTAAAGATCCTATCGAGCCGCGACTTCGTCACCCTGTTCCGTGGTGGAGCGGGAACGGGGAAGACGTTCGCATTGCAGGAAGTAGACAGAGCGCTCAAACACGAGGGCTTAGAAGTGGTCGTACTGGCACCGCAACGACAGCAGGTAATGGACCTGCAAAACGACGGGTTCGAAGCGCAGACAGTCTCGGGCTTTCTGAACGGTGGCGAACTGCCAGAACGTTCGGTGGTCATCGTAGACGAGGCCGGGCAAATTGGGGGAAAGCAAATGTCTGACTTGTTTCGAGCTGTGAAAAAAGCGGATTCCCGGATCATTCTTTCCGGCGACACGAGACAGCATGGAGCGGTGGAAGCTTCGGACGCGTTGCGGGCAATCGAGATCCATGCCGGGCTGTTTCCGGCTGAGCTGAACGCGATCCGAAGACAGAACCCCAACGACGCGAGAAACGAGAAAGAGCGTGCTTTAATAAGCGAATATCGGGACGCTGTGAAAGCCGCTTCCTCAGGAAAAATCCTCGACTCGTTCGAACGTCTGGACGCCTTGGGCTGCGTCGAGGAGATAGACGAGGACAGCCGCCAGGAAAAACTGGCAGCGGACTATATCAGCGCAACACGGTCTGGAGAGAATACGCTGGTCGTCGCTCAATCCTGGGATGAAATCCATGCGGTCAACGATGCTGTTCGGGCTCGCCTCAAACGCGAAGGAATGCTCGGGGAGGAAGTCGAGCTGGACTTCTACGAGACCCGCGAACTCGACAGTGCCCAAAAGCGGGACGCACGTTTCTATCAGGAAAACGACTACGCGTTTTTTGTCAGAAGCTATGGCAGGTTTGGCAAAGGGGATGTCGCCAAGGTGGATGCAACCGGTCCCACTGGAGTCTCCCTGATCATGGAGGGAAAGACGTCGAAGGTCGGCTTCAAGCGATCGTCGAGCTACGTCGTCGCGCGGAAACGAAGGATCGCGGTCGCAGTGGGGGACCGGCTGCAAATGAAGTTCAACGGGCTCTCGCTGGAGGGAAACCCGATTCTAAACGGCGAACTGGTCACCGTCTCAAGGATCTTCAAGAATGGGAACGTTTCCGTGCGGGACGGCAAAGGTGAAGCTAAGACGCTGTCCCCGGAGCAGCGTCTGGCGAATCTGGGCTACGCAGTCACTTCGTACGCCTCGCAAGGCAAGACGGTAGACACCGTTCTATTCAGCGACTCAAAGAACAAGGCAGCGACGAACAGGAACCAGTGGTACGTATCCATATCCAGGGCTCGTAGAAAGATCCGGATCTACACCTCCAGCAAAGAGGAATTGCGGGAGAACCTGCAACGCGACGGGGAGCGACCTTTGGCAATCGACTTTGCCGGGAAGAAGATCCCTGAGGAATCCGCAGCCCGAAAAAGGCTTAACCACATGAAAGCAGTGCGTCAGCGAGCACTAATTGCCGCAAAGCAGTTCATGCTAGCCTCTAGATGGGGAATCGGCAGGACGATGAGCTATTTCCGCCGCAATAGAGTTATGAGCGTTCAATGAAGAACCTGAAGAGCGCTTTGTCTCAGAAAAGTGAGAGCAAGTCCGTTGACGGATCTTCTAGCATAGTCTGCGCGTCGATTCGAGAGGGCTCGCCAACGTTGGTGGTTATTGCCTGGGAAGGCCGCCGCTGGGTTATGCCGTGGGTCCACTTTCTGTATGCGTGGCATGAGTATGAAGAGAAATTCGAGCGAATTGAGATGCGTTTTTCCTCGCACGACATTTCCCTCGAAGGGATTCGTCTTGAGCGGTTGCTTGAGCATCTCTCGAAATACAATGTCGAGTGGATCAGAAGCAGCGACAAACGTTATTTGAACCAGTGTCCACAGGATTTGCCGTTCATCGAGAAGATCAAAGTGAAAGACAAGAATCTAGAATGAGAGATATTATTGGGCCCTTCCAAAATGACTGCAACCTCGTATCTACAGGGTTGTTGGATTAATGTGTCCATCGGGGTCATTGATAGAGCTCACTAGGCGAATATTCATCCACATTATTGTGTAGAATCGTCAAAACCAGTTGCGTTTGAAGCTGTAGTTTGGACGGTTGGTTAGGCTGGAGCTCGTTGATCTAAACGGGCAGCGTAGCCTAAGATGCGATGTCGATTTTTGCGTCTGTGGATTTGTCAACTCGCTGTATTCAAAATGCCATTTGGGAATCTGCTGTTAAGTGTCTTCAGTGCTTCGGCCTCCTATGTCCTTATTAGAAACCCGCAGGCGTTTCTTAGTGGTTCCTCGTATGCATTTGGGGTCTTGGCCGTCTGGCAGTATTATTGCGAGTGCGCTAGGGCCCATGGATTGTCGAGTATAGGCGAAAATCCCGTCATCCTAAAACTAGGCCGTTTTCGCTGGCGGCGATCAGAGGCGTGTCGCCATTGGATCATTACAGGAGAGACGGGTACCGGCAAAACGTTTTTCTTTCGCCGATTGATCTGGCAGCTATGCAGAAATTTGCCGAACTGGGGTGGGCTCTTGCTCGATGAAAAAGGCGTCTTTGTTGAGATTCTTCGGGGCATTTTCAGGAACCACCCTAACAAAGGCAGTGAAGATCTAATAGTGATCGAAGTACGGCCGGACCGAACGGCCAGCGATTGGAAGCCGAGCGTTACGTTTAACTTTCTCGAAGCACCGAATATTCCGTACTCGAATCATGCGAAGACCATAGTGGATGTTGCCAGCTCTTTGTTTAAGAAAGGTGGGGAGAACCCTTTCTTTCCCCAACAGGCGACCATTCATATTGAGTGGGGATTCAAATGCCTCAAGGCGATAGGCGAGCCTGTCACTTTGAAGAATTGCCATGATTTGCTTACCTCGGATTCCTTGCTAGCAAAAGTCATGGAGCTGCTTGCGTCTCTAGGTACGGATGAAGCTCAGACGGTTCGTGCTCATTTCGAGGACAATTATCTGGGATTGAATGAGGAGACTTTCAAAGGAGTGCAATCGACGATTGCAGGGTACTTGAGCTATTTTAGCAGTCCGGAGATCGCTGAAGTCTTCTGCCCCGAAGAAGCGTCCACGTTTCAGTTTTCCGATCTGGAAAAAGGAAAAGTAGTGACGGCCTTGATACCCCAGAAGTTCTCGGTTGAGCGTAAGTACATTTATACGCTTCTGAAACTGAGTTTTTACAACCACGGGCTTCAGCGATTCGACAAGGAGGAAAGTGAGAGAAAACGCCATAACTTGCTAGTCGGGCTGTTTGACGAATTCCAGAAAACCGCGACTGCGAGCGAAGCAGGGCTAAGCGACTACAACACGGCAGACACGTTGCGCGAGGCAGGGGTTATGATCGTCGCGGGAACTCAATCGACTCAGAGCCTGGTCCCTCCAATGGGGAGCCGAGACAAGGCGCAGGTGTTTATTGCGAATATGGCTAACCGGATTATTTTCAAAGCGGCAGACGAGGAAAGCGCCAAATCGGCTGCCGATTGCATCGGCAAGCGGGAAGTCTGGCGCAAGTCGCACGGCATTTCCGGCGGGAAGCGGTCTTTCAACAAGCACAGGGAAGACAGGTACCTTATTCAGCCCTATGAATTCCGCAAGCTGAGAAAGTTTCAATGCGTCGTTCAGCATTGCGAACAAGGCTGGCAGAAATTGACCCTTCCACCAATCGATCTAGACGGGAAGATCTGCGACTGGTGGAGGGATGCGAAGCGCTAGATGCAATGGGATTAGTATTTCCTTGGAGCGCCTGGGGTCGAATCTAACTGGATGCCGTTGGATCGGCAGAACTTTCTGATTGTTTTCGCGGTCGGCATGTCATTTGTCCCGACCTCGTCCTGGAAGAATCTGGCGAACTCGCGAATCGTGTATTTGTTTTTCGGATGTTCGAGGATATAGAGAAGCAAATGGAATTGCCACCAATGTCCGGGATCGTGCTGCCAATGACCTCTATCCTCGTATTCTTCCCCCTCTAGAAATCGAATCGTGTCCGCGATTCCGTCGAAGAAATCTGCTTTGTTCTCATGAACTGCGAGTTTGAAGTAATGGAGAGTGAGCTGCTTCAGTCGAATGTCCGGAGGCAAGGAAGAGTTTGCAGAGCACTTCTTCCAGGCTCGTACAAGCAAGTAGACTCCAAGATCGCGTTTTCCGGCCTTGTGCTTCTCCAAAAGCACTAGAAGCTCTTTCCGGGTGAGGCTTCCATGTTTTTGGGAAAGCTCCCGCTCTATTCCTGGAAGCGAAATCGAGCCTCGATCTATTAGGTTAAGAACCGCTTCTGATCGTGAATTTGAGTTTTGGGATATAGGACCATTTTGCTTTTCAGCTATCGATTCTCGGTCCCTGCTTTCGGGTTCGAGCTCAATATTTTGCACTGCGCGTTTGATCAATGCTCGCAGACTCTCGGAAGACTGCCACAAATTGAGGAACTCGGAGAAGCCAGCCTCAGTTTCACTACTCATCGACCTTTTCAGAAAATCATCCAAGGTCACGATTGAAGTTTGCTGTTGCATCAAAATTAGAGGTAACCAGTTAGTAGATACGTGATGGATGTCTAGTATTTTGGTATTGGACGCAGCTTTTCTACCTTCTCCATGAATTTTGAAGGGACGACATTCAAGGCGAATGACAGCAGAAACAAAGAGTTGATGTTGGGCAACTGCAGGCCTCGCTCGCAGTAGGAAATGAAATTTGTGGAAAGCCCGGATTTCTCCGATAGCTGGCTCTGAGTAAACCCTATTTCTTTGCGGAGTTTGCGTAATACGTTTCCGAATGCGATTTCGATACTTGGCTGGGGTTGATTAGGTACATACGCTGAATTATAACAATTTGAATGTTAATTATTTACACACTATAGTGTGTATTTGGGCCTAGGCGAACGGATTTCTACGAATAGTTCTTTTTGCATGCTTAATCTCGTTGCATTATGGAAGGCGATTAAAAAGACCACCGGATGAATCGATTAGATGGATGGCGAGATCCGTGGCATTTGACTAGCTGCGGAGACTGAGGCTGATTGCGCTGACCAATTGGAAATTGAATAAAATTCCCAACCCCTTGAGTATTGCACTTAGAATAGATCCAATTAGTAGATACGTTAGTGTCTCGACAATTGATCGATCGCTATGTCAAATAGATGTGCACATGAAATGATCTGCTAGAGACCGATGGGATAATTTTTAGATTCCATGGGATACCGATCAGAAACCCATTGTCTCAAGACGACATAAGTCGCGAGTACGACGATAAGAAATAGGTATTCGGAAAGCTGATCCGCGAGCTTTTGGTTAGCACCCCGTCATCCTCTCCTTGCTTGCAAGCTACTGCTTCCACCGGGCGAAGGGTGCGGGACATGACTTGTGTGGGAGCAATCACCTCCGGGTGCTTTTTTGTTCCCTGCTGTCTTGGTATTTCTAATTCTGTCTCGGAAGGAGTTCCTCAAAAGTCGATACGTTTCGTAAAAAGAGGAGAGAGATTAGATTAGTGAATTGAGGTTCAGATCTATTCATAAGATTTTGTTGTACAGCATCTTAAGAAATAATTGAGGTATCAGAAGTTGCGAATAATGGTTACAAATGATATAAAAGGCTGACAACGTTGTCGTAACTTTCACTAGAAAAAAGATTGTACGATTTCTCTTATTGAATAATTGGATTGTACGGTGCTTAGAGATTTCTCGGAATAGCTTGAGGGTTTCTGGATTTATTTACGTTTACGGCGGTTATGAAGGACAAGGATTTGGATCGTCTGGTAGAGTTGGCGAGGGAGAAGCCGTTGCCGGCGTGCCCACCTGCTCTAAAATCGAATGTGCTGCGCCGACTGCGTATGGCGCGTTCTGAGTGGGCCGAACAGCCATTTGGCTTGGATTGGTTGCTGGGGATTTTCGAACAGACTCGTTATGCAGCGGCGGCGATGGTAGCAGCTTTGGTGATTAGTACCACAGCGAGCGTATTGGCGACCTCCGCGTTTTCGAGTGGTTCGGAGCGTAAGGTCTTGGCGTCGGAAGCTCTGGGCTTCGACGTTTTTGCGGAAGCGAAGATTCTCAACATAGACAACTAACACTATGGGAGAGAACAAGGTTCGAGCGAAACGAATTGGGACTCTTGCTATTTGGGTGGTATTGCTGGTGGTTGTTTGCGTGGGAGTTTCCTATTTCGTGACTGGCGTCATGGTCAAGAGCGAGACATCATGGGAACATGACCAGGCGCATGGTCACGATTGGCTACACCAGCAGTTGGAACTGACTGCGGAGGAGATATCGGCGGTGGATGCGTTCGAACCGGACTATCGTCGAGATCGAGCGAAACTCTTGAAGGAATTTAATAGACAGATAGCGGAGCTGCGCGGTTTATTAGTGGAGAAGGAGCGGTATACTGCTGAGGTCGATGCAGCCATCCATGAGCTGCATGAAGTTCATGGTTCATTGCAGGAGCTTTCGATCCGCCACTACTACGACATGATCAGCGTTCTTCCGCCGAAGAAAAAAGAGATGTTGAGAAAGTTGGCCTTAGAGGCGCTCATTGAACCGGAATGATCGATGCCGCGAGGGCGATGGATACTGACTTGCTGGCTATCGAACGTATTAGGTCGGGCGACGAACAAGGGTTAGTCGAACTGATGGAACGCCACCGCGAATCGGTTTTCAGATTTTGTTATCGATTCGTTTCCAATGAGACAGAAGCGGCGGATCTGGCGGAGGAGACCTTTGTTCGGGTTTTTCAAAACGCTAGCAAGTTTAGACCGAGGGCAAAGGTAGTCACTTGGATCTTTTCAATTGCTGGAAACCTGTGTCGCGACTTTTTGCGTCGGGGTAAAAAGCGTCGAAACGATGTTTCACTTAGTTCGACAGTCGCTGGTTCTGAAAGCCTCGAGTTGGCGGATGTGGTCGAGTCGGATGATCGTTCGCCGGACCAAAATGCGATCGCCAACGAGTCTTTGTCGGCGATCGAATCAGCGATCGCTTCGCTTCCATATAAGTTGAAATTTCCTTTCATCTTTTGCGTCTTGGAAGGTAACAGTTACGACGAGTGCGCGGAGGCGTTGGATACGAACCGGAAGACTGTTGAAATGCGAATATACCGAGCTCGCAAAGCGTTGCGTCAAGACCTGTCGCACCTCTCGAATTTTTTTTGAGGGTTTTTGTTTTCGTCCACGTTTAGGGAATTGCAATCGTTTGGGTTGGCTCTCCGATCTAAGGAAACAGAACGCAAAACCCTATTCGCGAATATGAAAGAAGAGGCGAATAGAATCCCAAGAACAGCCAACCGACCACCCGTAGAAACGTTTAACAAGAAAATCGATGATCATCAACAAGTTGCCTTTTGCTAGGAATCTTTTTTCGATTTGCTTGATCGCGATTGTTACAGGGTTGACTGTTGGATGCGGTAACCAGGATTCGAAATCGAAGATAGATACTATGGCGACAAACCAGACGCATGAAGCGTTGAACGATCGCATAGCACACCGTGGAATCATATTGCTGAAGTCACCATTCCGAACATCGCCTGTTGTTCGTCACAGGATGGGCGTGTTTTTAGATGACTATGAGTTCCTTCGCGAAGCGTTGGAAGTCGGCGATATTACGAAAGCAGGCAGGTTAGCGGCTCGCATGAATGAAGCCGTAGCAAATGTTCCAACCGCCGACCTGCGCGACAAAGGGAAGCGAGCCTGGCTACAGCATGCGAATCTATACAATCAGGTATTGAGTCAAATGAGGGATGCGTCAGCACTTCCTCAAAAGCGTTCGTTTTTCGCGCACCTTAGCGAAATCGTATACTGCACAGTAAAAAGCTTCGGCTTGGGCGATCAGCTATCCTATGTTTATTTCTGCCCGATGGCCTTGGAAGGGAATGGGGCGTATTGGCTGGCTGAGACCGAGGCTGATCGGAATCCCTATTTCGGTTCCGACATGGTGGGATGTATTCTAAAGACTGAGACACTTGGGCCATGAAACGAAGCTATTACAGGCTTTTAGTCGAGCGCTTGCTAAAGGAAAGGTTATAAAATGCACGGAGAAGGAATATATGCTTACGGAATGTGGCCGGTTGTCGCTTTCAATGTTCTACTGGTATTGGGATTCGCACTGAGTTTCGTGCGACCCAAGGGAGCTGTCGAGTGGAGAAGGATGGGCGTATTCATCGCCTTTATCGTAGCGCTCTTCACCGAGATGTACGGTATCCCGCTCACGATCTATTTTCTGAGCCAGTGGCTGGGAAACGCTTATCCGGTTCTTGATCCCTTTACTCATGCCCATGGGCACTTGTGGCTGGTCGCGTTTGGATTGGCGGATTCCGCATTGGCGATGACCTTTCTTCACATCGTGAGCAACGGAATTATGGTCCTGGGATTCGTACTTCTCTACAAGGGATGGGTCCTCATTCACGGGAGTGATGGCAAGAGCCTTGTTACCAGTGGTATTTACGCCTACATGCGCCATCCGCAATACGTTGGCCTCTTTCTGATTACTTTCGGTCTTCTCGTTCAGTGGCCGACATTCATTACTCTCGTCCTCTGGCCTTTCCTTACCTTCGCCTACTACCGTTTAGCGATGAAGGAAGAACGAGAAGTAGCGGAAGAATTTCCCGAAGCATACGTGGCCTATCGCAAGGAAGTTCCTGCGTTCGTTCCGCGTTCGTTAAAACCTCAACCCACTCAATAGAAGTCTACAATGAAACACGGTTTATTACATATTCTCGGCTGTCTTATTCCGATAGCCGTAATCTTTATTCTGCCAATGCTGGGGGTCAGTTCAGGCACTACGTTTACGTTGTTTATCGTTCTGATGTTCGCCTGTCATATCTTTATGATGGGCGGGCATTCTCATGGAGAGCATGGGCATGGCAACGAGGCTGATAACGATGAAATCAAGCTTCATAGAGAGGGAGGAAAGAAGTCATGACACTAAGCCCAAAACGATTCGGATTCGCCTGCGCTTCGGCTGCAGGGCTCTTTTACTTGGGATGCGTTTTTCTGATGGCCGTCGCAGGGGCGGAGAATCTCGCGTTCTTTTTCAATGGGCTATTCCATGGCTTGGATCTGCGGCCCATCTTGGTGGATAAAATGTCAGTAGGCGTTACCATTACCGGTTTTGTGCATACGGTCATCATGAGTTGGCTTTTTGGAGCCCTTGTTGCGGTCGTCTATAACCTATCGGCGTGTTTTGGCAGGAGGCGCCAGCGATGAACTCGCGAAATCTGTTCTGGATTTTGGTATTGGCATTGTTCGGTGTGATGATGGTCTCGCCCGGCGTTCATAGCTCTTGGATCTTTTTGGGACTGATTATGGCAGGTTTCTTGTTGCTGTACGCGGCGACTCAAAGTGGTGACTCTGCAGAGAACGATGCGAGCGCTGTGGAACCTCAGCCTGATTCCGGAGAGGAGGAAAGCCTCGATGCTATTGCGGGGAAGGTTTTGAAGCTGAATGGAAGAAAGGCGAAGGGCGGGGTTCTCGCCTACGAGGGTTCGCTTCAAGTAGAAGCTCAGGAAGCGATTAAAGTGCTAGATTTGAGCCTGAATGAGATGAATCGCCACTTTTGGATCGAGTCGATCGATGGCGGCGAGACGCGGCTAGTGATTCTCCCCGAGGGCACGGGAAAGGAAGTGCAAGAGGCAAAGCGAACCGTTCCGAATCTCTCTCTTCATTGGGGGCTGCTGCTGGCGACCTTCGTCACGACGACCTGGGCGGGCGCATCGCATCAGGGGATAAACCTTTTTGAGAGTCCGGGCCGCTTTACGGCGGGTTTGCCCTATGCATTTGGCTTGATGCTGATTCTTGGGGCGCACGAGTTGGGCCACTACTTAACGGCTCGTCGCTACGGAATGGACGTGACGCCGCCGTATTTCATTCCTGTTCCCTTTGCTTTGGGCACTTTTGGCGCTTTCATCTCGATGAAGACCCCGCCGAGCAGCAGGCGGAACTTATTCGACGTAGCGCTGGCGGGGCCGCTGGCGGGTCTAGCTTTCGCAATACCTGCCCTTTTGATCGGCTTGCCGATGTCGACACTTGTTGAGGGAGGTGGTGAAGTGGGAATGATGGGCGGGGGAGCGAACCTTGGATCTTCGGTTTTGCTAGCAGTGTTGGCAAAGGTTTCGCTCGGCGCGGATCTGTCGTCTGCCCATAGCGTGATCTTGCATCCATTGGCTTTCGCTGGCTGGCTGGGTCTGCTCCTGACCGCCTTCAACTTGATCCCTATAGGTCAACTGGACGGTGGCCACATTTCGTACGCGTTGTTTGGCGGTCGAAAGGCGAGTGGCATCTCTGTGTTTGCGATGGTCGCGTTGTTTATTCTCGCGCTTTTCGTGTGGCCCGGGCTTTTGTTTTTTGCGATTCTCGTTTTCCTCATCGCTGGCAGAAAAGGCGTTCCGCCGCAGGATGACGTTACTCCCTTGGGCAACGCTCGCAGGAACTTGGGTTACGCGGTCTTCGTCCTGCTGTTGGTGATCGTAGCGCCCCTACCTCACGGCTTGTACGAGAGCTTTGGACTTCATTGCCCGTATGTTTAAGAAACGAAACCTGGAGCCGCTACACTGCTGGCGAATGAACCATGGCGGGGGAATCTCGGCGGACAACACCACGACTGAATTGGACGCGAGCGGAGTTCTCGCTCACGTAGAAGCAAAAAGGGAAGTGGCGTGACCCTTACTAAGCCCTCCCGCCTTCCCCCCGTCCATCCGCTCCTTAGAATTGGATTGTTGGCGTACATCGTTGTCACCGCGTCGATGTGCTATGTAATGATTCTGCGGGGACTAAAATACGCCCCTCCCCTTGCGTTCGCCGGACTTCGCACGCTTATCGGTGGAGCATTGCTTCTCTTCATTTCTGCAATCAGCTCGGGACGCATTCTTCCAGAACGGAGACTCTGGAAATGGGTGCCTTGGGTAGCCTTGACAGCGACCTCTCTGACATTCGGCACCATGTTCCTCAGTCCCAGATTCGCCGGTGCGGGGATTGCCTCGATTCTCGGCAATGCTCAACCGCTTTTCATTGCGGCGATCGGATTTTTTTTCCTGCGGGAACGCCTGTCGCCGTTGCGAGCACTTGCTCTGTTATTCGGACTAATTGGCGTCATTGTGATCGTATCGCCCAGCTTTGGAGGCGAAGGGAATACCTTGCTCATTGGTTCGCTCATTGCCTTGATGACTTCGCTTTCAGCGGCTGTAGGCACGGTTCTCGGGCGCTACATCGTACTGGGCAATTCGATTGTCGCGTTTGTCGGCACGCAGCTCGCGACAGGAGGGTTCATTCTCCTAATTACTTCCTTCCTCTTCGAGAATGATTCGATAAGGTGGACGCCAGCTTTCCTCGGCATCCTACTGTTCTTGGCAATACTCAATACGGCATTTGTAACGTGGGCATGGTTCTATCTTCTGCAAAGGGAGCAGGCCTCTAGACTTGGAATGTATCTGTTCCTAGTGCCTGTTTTAGGTGTAGTCTGGGCCTATATTTTCGCAGGCGAACGCCCAGAGCCGACTTCCTTTCTCGGGGGCGCCATTGTGCTACTGGCGGTTTTCACCCAAGAGTTCGAGGGTTTTCGCGGCCGCGTTCGTTAAACTGACCAGAACTTATTCCTCCAATCAGGAAAAAGGAGATAATCATGAATGCCCACAACGAAAACCTCGGTAAGACCGTCGCCCGGGTCTACCCGGAACTCTGCACCGAGCATTCGATCGAGCTCATCCTATACCAGGTCGCTATTCACAATGGATAGAATAGATGAATCAATCTACATTAAGCACATGGTTTGTCCCCGTTGCATCACGACTGTGGAGTCGATTCTTGATGAGCTCGGTTTACAGACCGAATCGGTTTCGTTGGGCGAGGTGAAGCTTAAACGGCAATTGTCCGATGTCGAATTTCGTTCGCTCTCAGAAATGCTTGAGGCGAGCGGATTTGAGGTTTTGCTTTCCAAGGAGAAGCGTTTGATAAACAGGATCAAGTCGTTAATCCTAGAGCGTATCCATTATGCGGATATTTTATCGCCCCTGAAATTGTCTGCTCAGCTTGCGGAGGCTCTCAATCGCGACTATAGTTATTTAAGCAAAGTATTTTCGTCGGTGGAAGCAATGACAATTGAGCGCTACTCCATGCTTCAACGAATGGAACGGGCAAAGGAGCTGCTTTCCTACAAGGAGCTGAATGTTACCGAGGTAGCGGAATTGCTTGACTTCAGCAGCGCTGCCCACTTCTCGGCCCAGTTTAGAAGAGAGACGGGCATGTCTCCAAGTCAGTTTAAGAAAGCGAGTCGTCCTCCGGCTCGCCGATCTCTCGATTCAATCTAGTCGAGGGCGCGGAATTCCGTAAAGTTTCGCCATGGTAATGTAAGAAAACCCAACCGAAAATCCACTATAATAGCCCGATGAAACACGAACACCACAACAGGCACTCTTCGTCGTCCAAAGATGAAGAAAAAGAAAAAACCGTCGAGGCCGCATCTCACAGCACTTGTGAACATGAGCCTCACTCATCAGAGGGTGATGCTTTAATCGATTCCCACGGAAGACACAGCTGCTGTCATCACGACCACTCGCATGACGATTCCGTTACGCCTGCGGCGAACGCAAGGTACTTCTGCCCGATGTGCCCCGGCGTCGAGTCCGACAAGCCTGGTGATTGCCCGAAGTGCGGTATGAGGCTGGAGCGCAATCCAGCCTTTAAAGCTGGCTCGTCAAAGCTTTGGACGTGTCCGATGCACCCCGAGATCCAGCAGGATCATCCCGGCCAGTGCCCCAAATGCGGCATGGACCTGGAGCCGATGACTGCTTCGGGCGACGATGAGGAAGAGGAAAAGGAAATCCAAAGCCTGAAGCGTAAGACTCTGGTTGCAGGTGCGCTGACTGTGCCGATCCTCCTGCTGGCCTTCGACAGCATGATACCCGGGCTTTCCTTCGAGAACCTTTTGTCGCCGGAACTGCAAGGCTGGTTGGAATTCATCCTAGCCACGCCGGTTATTCTGTGGGCGGGTGGCATGTTCTTCTCCCGGGGTTGGCGCTCCATCGTGAACCGCAGCTTAACCATGTTCACGCTCATCATGCTTGGTGTCGGCGCGGCTTACGCCTACAGCGTGGTCGCTGTGCTGTTCCCCGGAATGTTCCCGGAGTCGTTTCGCCGCCATGGCGAGGTCGCTTTATACTTTGAGGCGGGGGCGGTCATCACCACTCTGATTCTTCTTGGACAATGGTTGGAAGCGAGAGCCCGCAGGCAAACTGGGCAGGCAATTCAGAGTCTGCTAGATCTTGCGGCGAAGACAGCTCACCGGCTCAAAGAGAACGGTGACGAGGAGGAAGTCGAAATCGACGATATTCACAAAGGCGACCGCCTGCGCGTGCGGCCGGGCGAAAAGATCCCGCTCGATGGCGTCATTCGAGAAGGGAAGAGCACCATCGACGAATCCATGATCACGGGTGAACCAGTGCCAGTCGAGAAAGGCGAAGGCGACAAGGTCATTGGAGCGACCGTCAATCAGACGGGCAGCTTCGTCATGGAAGCCGTAGCCGTTGGCGAGGAAACCATGCTTTCGCAGATCGTGAACATGGTTGCGGAGGCCCAGCGAAGCCGCGCCCCCATCCAAAAACTCGCGGACCAAGTGTCAGGCTGGTTTGTGCCAGTCGTGGTTTTAATCGCTGTTGTTGCGGCTATTCTTTGGGCCACCTTCGGGCCCCAGCCGGCGATAGCTTACGCCATCGTCGTCGCGGTTTCCGTATTGATAATCGCCTGTCCCTGCGCCTTGGGCTTGGCCACACCGATGTCGATAATGGTCGGTGTCGGAAAAGGCGCTCAAAGTGGTATTCTGGTCAAGAATGCGGAATCCATCGAGCGAGCCGAGAAAATCACCCACCTAATTACCGACAAGACCGGCACCTTGACCGAAGGCAAACCATCGGTTGTGGATCTCAGCGATCCCGACGGCGGCGATACAAGCGAACTTCTTCGATTGGCGGCGGCCGTCGAAGCGCAATCGGAGCACCCCTTGGCACGGGCCGTTTACGATAAGGCCAAGGATGACGAGCTCAATCTTCCTGAAATCTCTGACTTCGAAAGCACCACTGGCGGCGGGGTCCAGGCGATGGTAGACGGCGAAATCGTTCGCATTGGCAAGCGGGGCTTCATTGAGTCGGTGGGCGTAGATATCCCGGAAAACCTAATCAAGAAAGCAGAACGCCTCCAAAGCGAGGCCAAGACGGTGATCTGGGCTGCACGGAATGAGCGACTTCTCGGTCTCATCGCCATCGCCGACCCGATTAAGGACAGCTCGAAGGAAGCGGTTCAATCACTGCACGCGCTCGGCATCACCGTCGTCATGTGTACTGGCGACAATTCGCGAACGGCTCAGGCCGTAGCCAAGGAACTGGGCATTGACGAAGTGCATGCCGAGGTTTCTCCGGAGGACAAGCAACGAATCGTCAACGAACTCAAAGACAAAGGGCACCGTGTGGCTATGGCGGGCGATGGGATCAACGACGCACCCGCACTGGCCGCCGCCGATGTAGGCATCGCTATGGGCACGGGCACCGACGTTGCCATCGAAAGCGCGGGCCTGACCCTAGTCAAAGGGGATTTGCGCGGCATCGTGGGCGGGCTTAAATTGAGTCGTGCCGTCATGCGGAACATACGCCAGAATCTCTTCTTCGCCTTCATTTACAACGCGACCGGCGTTCCAGTCGCGGCGGGAATACTGTATCCACTATTCGGCATTTTGCTAAGTCCAATGATCGCGGGCGCCGCTATGGCCCTAAGTTCAGTATCAGTAGTTACAAATGCACTACGACTAAAAAAATTCTCACTCGATAAATAATAGATGGCGCAAAAGAAATTTAGGAGGCAGGACGATGAAATCGTCAAAACTTAGATGATCGTGCCAGTCACCGAAACTGAGGAAATGTATGACCAAAACGATTAACTGATAATATGAATCACAATTCGAACGACAAAGACTCCCTCAGCCTTTGGGGGGCGGTGTCCATGGGTACGGGCGTGATGATCGGCGCGGGCATTTTTGCTCTGACTGGACAAATCGCGGAACTGGCGGGTACTTGGTTTCCACTCGCTTTTTTCGTGGCGGCGGTCGTCGCCGGGTTCAGCGCTTACAGCTATGTAAAGATGGCGCAGAAATACCCCTCCGCTGGGGGTATCGCTATGTTTCTGAAAAAGGCCTACGGACGTGGTCTCATGACCGGAGCGTGCGCGCTGCTCATGTATTTCTCGATGGTGATCAACGAGAGCCTAGTCGCCCGAACTTTCGGCACCTACGTCCTGCAGGTATTCGATGCCAAGGACGCCGAATGGCTGATCCCCGCGCTCGGGGTCTTGCTCCTGCTGTTCACTTTTCTGATCAACATTCTTAGCAACCGCTTCATCCAGACCTTTTCGTTTGCCATGGCGTTCGTGAAAATCGCGGGTTTGGCTGCGCTAGCTTTCGGCGGCCTGTGGGCAACAGGTTGGTCTTTCGAGAGTGTCTCAGTCGAACCGCAGGAAACGGGAATCGCCAGCTTCCTCGGAGCAGTTGCCCTAGGCATTCTTGGATACAAGGGCTTCACTACGATCACTAACAGTGGCGGTGAACTTAAGGACGCGAATAGAAACGTCGGACGGGCGATCATTTTCTCCATCTCTATTTGCGTTGTACTGTATGTCTTTGTCGCACTTGCCGTAGGTGCGAACCTACCGATCGAGGAAATCGTCAGGGCAAAAGACTATTCTCTGGCTGAAGCCTCGCGACCGGCCTTCGGCCAGTATGGCGTCTGGTTCACAGTGGGTTTTGCCATCATTGCGACGGTGTCGGGCGTCATCGCCAGTGTCTTTGCGGTGTCCCGGATG
This sequence comes from Verrucomicrobiia bacterium, assembly GCA_030424825.1. Lineage (GTDB taxonomy): Bacteria > Verrucomicrobiota > Verrucomicrobiia > Opitutales > Opitutaceae > Pelagisphaera. The sequence goes on along the minus strand of JAUHWE010000002.1, from coordinate 5,142 downwards.
CTAGCAATGCTCACTTCGATGCAGCTGGTGCCTCATCGGCACTTCAATCTTCCTGGCGACTTGCAGCGTCACACACTCGTCTACACCGTCGGTATCGCGATACTGCTTACGGTGTTTTTCGACCTCAGTCGTATTGCCTCTCTCGGTGCCGTTTTTTATATAGTGATGGACATCTTCATCCACTGGGGCGTTTTTAAGCATCTGCGAAAGGACGTAAAAGCAAGAGCTTGGGTGCTGATCACCGCGATGACTCTGGATGTCATCGTCCTCGTCGCTTTCCTATGGGTCAAGACCCAGTCGGATATGCTGGTCGTTTGGATTTCCTTGATCGGCTTGGCTCTGGTTTTCGCTGCGGAAAAGTGGTTCTTGAAGTTGCACGAATACGATGAGGACGACCCTCACTATAGCACGGAGACGAACTCTCATTGATTATATCACTCCCCATCTCTTTGCTTGTTATCAATATTGCGGTCGTATTCCGCTACTAGGCCCTGGGAACGCTATTGAGCGAATCGCTTACCGGAATTGTGCTGCTGACGTGGTCTGCGACGTTCTACTATAGTGTCATGCGACGACTTATTAAACGCTGTTCATGACGCCGAAAAAGTCCGCTGCGATTCTTCGGGATCTTTTTGAGGGTTTAGAATAGTCTTTGCGTTGAAGCGTGTACTAATGACTTTAGGACTACGAAGCCATCTATGTATTCTGCGTTCGACCGCGATTGCTCTTTTTGGGATTTGGGGCGTTTCGACGCTTTTTGCTCAATACGAAAATGCTGCGAGCCAACTCTCCTCCTTGGAGGATTATCTCGCTCGTGCTCAAGCGGCCAATCCGCAGCTAGACGCTTTCGAAAAACGCTACGAAGCCGCCACTCAACGGATTCCACAGGCGGCCGCACTACCGGACCCAATGCTGCAGGTGACAAGCTTCGTCGACTCGATTCAGACGCGCAACGGCCCGCAGGAGAACGCTCTCATGGTCAACCAGCGGATTCCGTGGTTCGGCAAGCTGGATGCTCGCGAAAAGGCGACGAGCGAGCAGGCAGAAGCTCTTTGGTATGCCTACCAAAGGCAGCAGCTTGTGCTCGCTCGCATGGTTTCATTGATGTACTACGAATATGGGTTTACCCAGCGAGCGACACAGCTGACCCGCGAAAACCTCTCTCTCCTAGAGCAGCTAGAGCCCATCGTGGAGGAGAAGGTAAAGGCAGGTGGTGACCTCAATGCGCTGCTTCGCCTTAAGGTGGAAATCGGTAAGGTAAACGACCGCCTGCAGTCCTTGCAGCAAAAACGCGTGACGCAGTCGGCTCAACTCAGCGAATTGCTAGCGCTTCCCGAATCGACGCTGCTTCCTTGGCCAGAATGGCAGAAGCCAGGGTTCGTAAACCCGAGGGCAGCTTCACTGCTTGAGGCCATCGAGGCCAACAACCCCGAGCTGCAAATGCTCGAACGCAAAATTGCGAGCGCCGAAGCGAGGATCGAATTGGCCAAGTTGGAAAGCCGACCCGATTTTTCCGTTGGTGTTAACTACGTTCAAATAGGCGATCTAGATTTACCAGCCATGAGTGTCGACTCCGGCAAGAATGCCTGGGGCGTGACCTTTGGCGTCAACATTCCGCTCTGGTCAAAAAAGAATCGCGCGGCTCAAGCGGAAGCTGCCTCGTCGCAACAAGCGATCCAGTCGGAATACCAGAATCGCCTCAATGCGCTAAAAGCCGATCTCGCCAGCAGCCTTTCTTCGCTCACCGATGCGAACCGTCGCCTTGAGCTTTATGGTGAGGAGCTGCTCGGTCTGGCTGAGCAAGCGGTGGAAAACAGCCGCACGAGCTATCAAGGCGGGCGCGCTGGGATTCTTGAAGTCATCGACAGCGAGCGTTCGCTGCTCGAACTTCAACTTCTTTACTGGCGGGCCGCGGCCGACGCTTGGCAACAACTTGTCGCCGCTCAGACGCTCGCAAACCAACCTATTCTTGGAACCTTTCAAGCCACTCAATCGAAATGAATATTAAACCTTTTGTCGCCATCGCCGCTTCGACAAGCGCCGCTCTAATCATTGGCCTCGGAATCGGCCGCTTCGTTCTTGCTCCCGATACTGGGCATGACCACGCAGCGGAAGAGGCCGAATCAGCTGATCGATCTGCGACCGCTGATCCTAGCATATGGACCTGCTCGATGCACCCGCAGATTCAGCAGCCCGAGCCGGGCAAATGCCCGATCTGCGGGATGGCTCTGATCCCGCTAGAGAAAGACGCAGGAGCCGACGACGGTCCGCGCGTCATGAGCATGAGCAAAAGCTCGAAGGCGTTGGCCGAGATCCAGACGACCGCCGTCCAACGAGGCTTTCCGACCACTGAAGTGCGTCTGGTCGGCAAGCTCGCCTACGATGAGACCAAGGAAAAATCACTCACGGCTCGCTTTCCCGCTCGCATCGACGAGCTGTTTGTCAACTACACGGGCATTGGCGTGAAGCAAGGCGAGCACCTCGCTAAAGTCTACAGCCCAGAATTGCTGACCGCTCAACGCGAACTACTCACTTCCTACCGTAGCGATCCGGCTTCGTCGGTCACCGCTGCCGCACGCGAAAAACTCCGTCTTTGGGATTTGTTGCCTGATCAGATCGACGCAATCATCGAAAGCGGGCAAGCGAAGGACCATTTCATTTTGCGCGCTCCCATAGGCGGTGTGGTTGTATCCAAAAAAGTGAACGTAGGAGACTACGTGAAGACGGGCGAATCGCTATTTCGAATTGTGGACCTCGACGAGCTCTGGCTTTACCTTGATGCTTACGAGTCCGATCTTGCCTGGCTTCGCTATGGGCAGGACGTTGCTTTCACGGTTGAGGCGTTTCCCGGTGAGACCTTTCATGGGCAAATCGCCTTTATAGAACCTGAGGTGGACGGCATGACGCGTACGGTGCAAGTACGCGTAAATGTGCCGAATGAGGATCGGCGTCTCAAACCCGGGATGTTCGTTAAGGGACTCGTAGAAGCCCAGCTAGCGGATGGAGGAATGGTCTACGCACCCGAGTTCGCGGGCAAATGGATCAGCCCCATGCATCCGGAGATCGTGAAGGATAGCCCTGGCGAATGCGATATTTGCGGCATGGACCTCGTGCCAGCTCAAGAACTTGGGTACGTGCGTGACGAGGAAGAGGAGGCACCGCTTTACGTTCCTGCTTCAGCGGTCATGCGCACCGGAAAGCGCGCTGTTGTGTATATAGAGAAACCGGATGCGGAACGCCCGACCTACGAAGGAAGAGAAATTGCGCTTGGTCCTCGGGCAGGTGACCATTTTCTCGTGGCGGCTGGCTTGGACGAAGGCGAACGGGTTGTCACCAAGGGAGCATTCAAGATCGACAGTGCCCTGCAAATCCAGGCTAAGCCGAGCATGATGAACCCGCAGGGAGGAGGCCCAACCCCTGGGCACAACCACGGCGGATCACCCGCCCAAGGCAGCGAAGATCACAGTGGCCATCAAATGTCGGCCCTGGAGATTGCACCTGAACAAGCATCGCAATTGGTTGGCAATTATCTGGATATGCAAGCCGCTCTCGCTGGCGACGATCTCGACGGGGCGAAGGCTGCAGCCAAAGCGATGATGGAGTCGACGGGTCACTCGGGCGACCTGCCCGCCCTGCTGCATAACATGCTTGCGGTGGAAGGCTTGGACGCCCTTCGCAAGCCTCACTTCGAGACATTGTCAAACGCGATGATCGCCGCCGCCAAATCGGACCCAAACGCTTTCGAGCAGTCGCTCACAGTAATGCATTGTCCCATGGTGTATCCAGATCGTGGAGCCGATTGGTTGCAAGGGGGCGAACCGTTGCAAAATCCATATTTCGGAGCTATGATGCTCAGTTGCGGAGAAGTTAAGGAAACCATCGAAGCAAACTCTGGTGCTCATCAAGGTCATGACCACTGAGAATTCCTCAAATCCGATTAACAAGCTCATCCGGTTCTGCCTGGAGAATAAACTTGTCGTAGTGCTCTTCACCGCAGGCCTGATCCTCTGGGGGATCATGGTCGCACCGTTCGATTGGGAAACTGAATCTCTGCCGCGCGACCCGGTGCCTGTAGATGCGATTCCGGATATCGGCGAGAACCAGCAAATCGTATTCACACAATGGATGGGGCGTTCTCCGCAGGACATCGAAGACCAGATCACTTATCCGCTCACTACGGCCTTGCTCGGTTTGCCGCAGGTAAAAACAGTGCGCAGCTATTCGATGTTCGGTTTCTCCTCGATCTACATAATCTTCAAAGAAGATGCCGAGTTCTATTGGACCCGTAGTCGTATTCTGGAGAAGCTTAACAGTCTTCCGTCTGGAACTTTGCCGGAAGGCGTATCGCCGCAACTTGGACCAGACGCGACGGCACTTGGCCAAGTTTTTTGGTACACGCTTGAAGGCATGGACCCGGAGGGAGAGCCTACTGGCGGCTGGGATCTCGACGAGCTCCGCAGTGCTCAAGACTGGTACGTTCGCTATGCCTTGCAAGGAGTGGACGGCGTTGCAGAGGTCGCATCCATCGGAGGCTTCGTTAAGGAGTACCAAGTGGACGTGGATCCCGACGCGTTGTGGACCTACAGGATTGCGTTGCACGAAGTGTTTGACGCGGTGCGTGGGAGCAATCTCGACGTTGGAGCTCGTACCATTGAGATCAACGCATCCGAATACGTGATCCGGGGACTCGGCTTTATCGAAAGCCTCGACGATTTGCGTAAGACCGTCATCACGCAGCGGGAAAACATCCCTATCACGCTCGATGAGGTTGCTGAAATCGAATACGGTCCCGCCTTGCGGCGCGGCGCTCTCGACAAGGCGGGCGCGGAAGCGGTCGGCGGCGTGGTCGTCACACGCTACGGCGAAAATCCGTTGGCGGTGATCAAAAGAGTGAAGGAAAAGATCGCGGAGATCTCGCCCGGCCTGCCCAAAAAAACTCTTGAAGACGGCACGGTTAGTCAAGTGCAGATCGTGCCTTTCTATGACCGAACCGGCTTGATCTACGAAACGCTCGGTACGCTCGAAGACGCGGTACGTCAACAAATTTTGGTTACGATTATTGTAGTCGTCATAATGGTACTGCATTTACGCAGTGCGGCTTTGATTTCCGGTGTTCTTCCTCTAGCTGTACTCTTTTCCTTT
>JAUHWE010000407.1 GCA_030424825.1 Verrucomicrobiia bacterium | reverse complement strand
ATCCAGTATTCCAGATTCAAAGTAAGGTCACCCAGTTCTACGGGCTCTGAAATGGGGTCCATTAGGGGTAGCTCTTCCCCGGCATTTGCTAGGAGCAAAGGGGTCAGTAGCGCTCCCACTATCAGAAGGCATCTCGGTTGAACAAAGCGTTCCATGGTTAGAACCCTATTTTGGAGAGGACGTGGGACGCGAGAGATTTATTGGAGGTTGAGTTACTGTTTGCTGGGTGGCGCCGTTCTGATCGGCTGAGCTTAAAGTGCCCTTGATTGGCGTGCGCGAAATTAGTTCGCCGAGCAGGGTGCGATCGTTAATCGATCTGTTAAAGTCTCGTCGTTTCCTTATTTCTACTAGAGGATTCAAAAGGAAACGATTATGATGATTGGCAGGAGAGAGTTCTTGAGGAATAGTGCTATGGCCACTGCGGCCTTGCCTTTCCCCTTTCTCGGATGCAGCAAGAGAAGGATGCTCACGCTCGAATTCCTGACGATCCCGGATCCCGATGGCTGGCATCCAAGCTTGAGGCTTAAAGGAGATTGGCTCGTATTCAAGATCAGCGATGGTGTGCATTCGGGGTACGGTGAAGCTTCGCATAGCAAGCGGGATGATATTTGCAGGGAGGTCGCCAAGGGGCTGTTTCGAGAGCGTATTGCTTCTTTTGACCTCAGTCTCAAAACCTTGAGCGAACTCGAAGAAGAGCTGGCGGAGTCGCAACCGGACTTTGTGGCCGCAACCGCATGGTCGGGAATTAACCAAGCGCTGTATGACCTGTTGGCCAAGCGCGAGCAAGTCCCCGTTTGGCGGCTTTTTAAGGAAAGGACCAATCTTGAGCGTCTCAGTCTCTATACTACGATCAATCGTTCGTTGAAGACCCGTACTCTCGAAGAGTACCGAGAGGTGGTCGGCCAGGTCGCGGCCCAAGGATTTAGGGTTTTCAAATGCGCGCCATTCGAAAAGGTCATTGATCGGGACAATACAGAACAGACGAGTAAATACGGATTGAATACGCTGAGATCCGTAAGACAGGCATTTCCTCGTTTAGACGTTCGGGTGGATTTTCACGAGCGATTTTCTCCGGAGAGTTTCTACAAAATTGTTCCGGAGTTGGAGGCGCTTGAGCTCGATTGGATTGAAGAGCCGTTTGCAATGGGGCCAGACTATACTGAGCTGCGCAAAAGGACCTCGCTAACCATCGCAGCGGGAGAGCTGTTTTGGGGTTCCGAGAACTTTCGTGCGATAACGGAAGGGCAATGGGCCCACGTGATTATGCCTGATGTGAAGCATGTCGGCGGTTTTGGTCCTCTGCTCCGGGTAATTGAAATGGGGAAAGGGAAGATCGAAGTTTCCCCCCACAATCCCTCCGGTCCCGTTTCCACTGCTGCCAGCTTGCATGCGGCGGCTCTGTATCCAGAAAGTGTAAAGTCGCTCGAATACGCTTTTGATGCTGGGAAAACCCGCAAAGCATATGGCGAACGGGTCGAAAATGGCTTTCTTTATCTCAGCGACCGGCCAGGCTGGGGAATTGAAATTGAAAATTAATACCGGCTTCTTCTACGAACCTATGGCCAAAGTAAGAATAAAGGGGTTTCACGCTAAAGCGAGTGAACTACTCTAACTCTTGGGCGAGAATATTTCGGAAATCGACGCTCATTTCGCGCTTGGGGTGAACTTGGATTCCGATGGGACCTTCGGGGATAATGGTCTCCGATTCATAGGTCATGACCTCGGTTCCGTTGAGCCAGGTCGTGTAGGAGTTACCGATTACCTGTACTTTGATAGTGTTCCAGTCGTCGAGTTTGAGGGCTTTAGTGCCGGTTTCGACTTGGATGGGATAGCCCTTTCCGGGAATGTAGGGCAGGGCGGTCATGTCGCGCTTCAAGCTGCCAGATTCTCCAATTTGTATTTGTTCTTTGGTGTCACGAAGAAAGATCCCTGTGTCGATGCGGCCTGAGCCGAACTTGAAGTCTGCTTGAACGATGAAATTCTTGTAGCTCTTTTCGGTTTGAAGGATGTCACCCTTCTGGTCGGGGTCGTTTACGGCATGAAGAATGCCGTCTTTGACCTGCCAGCAGGCATCGACGTTTGCCGACCATCCAGAGAGGTCTTTGCCATTGAAAATAGGTTCGAGCCCGGTGTGGTTGCGAGAGCAGCTAGTGGCCAAGAGGGCGAGCAGGATTAGGGATGTTGATAGGTATTTCATGAGGGTGAACACATTGAACAGGAAATCGGTCCCGTGTACAGAAGGAATCCAACACTCTCAAAATTGGATCTATGTAGAAAACATTTCGATTTCGGGCGCTTTTTGTCGCCGGGGGCGTTCTAAACTATTTGCGTTTCGAACCCTTTGACTCTCCCGATCTATGTTTCACCACGATCATCTGCTCGTAGACAAAAGGGAATCAAGTCCAGCGAGGTTGTCTCGGAGGCTTTTCTCGGCATCTTGTGTGGGGAGATGGCCGATGATTCCGATGGGGCCATCGTATCCAGAATCCATGACTGCTTGAATCATCGCCTCCTCGTAGATACCGGAACCAATGGGGAGGATCTTGTTCTCCAGTGACCCTTTGATGATGAGGTCTTTTTCTGTCATGCCGTTGAGATTGAGGCAAAGGAGATAGGGCTTCATCAACTGCAGATATTCGGGAAAACGGTCCATCTCTACGTGGCTGTGATGGAAGTTGTAGACGATGCCGACATTGTCGTATCCGAGACGATGCAACTCGCGGCAAACCGCAACTAGGTTCTCGGGGTGGCCTCCCCAGTTGAGATGGTTGTAGAGACCGAATGGGGAACCGAGTTCTTTAGCCCGTTTAGCGAAAGGCATCAATTGCTTGGCCGCTGTGGCGACCTTGCCTTTTTGTGAATCCACTTTAGGCGAAGGGCTGATCTTCCAGATCTGGGGCCGGAGACCGTATTTTTCAAAGAGCCTAAAGGCGTCTTCGTTTTCGTTCCAGAAGGCGAAGTATTCAATGCCGTGTTTTTGGCATTGCCGGATTTCTTCTTCAAACTCGGGATTATCTTGTTGAGTCCAGTTGTAGGCTAGGCGTCCAATCCCGAGATCGGAAAGCATTGCGGCCCGTTCTGCCGGGCTGCGGTTCGCGGTATCCCAACGGTGCGCGACGCACCAGGCCACTAGGTTGCCCTTTTCAAAGTTGGCCGGGAGTTCGGCGAAAAGGGAATGAGTTCCGGCGAATGCAATTCCGGCTGCGATTAAACCCATTATTAATTGGTTGGGAACGAGATTCATTCTATGCTCATTAATCGAATGTCGGAGTCCCGCAATCCAATAGGCGAGGCATGTGTTTCCGAATCCTTGTTTCCTGCTTCAATTTGATCGTCATTTTTGAGCACTCAACGCGACAAATGCGAGAATTCGGTTGCTTCAGCCCCTTTTGGGATAATTGGCGCGGATCTGGCTAAAGGTATGGTATTCTCGCTTAGCGAGAGTTTAGGGTTAGTAAGAATACAAAGTGGCGGATCGCTTAGGGGTAGGCGATCCGCCTTACTCTTTACGGGATTGGGGGCGAATTTAAACTCAGCTCTGGAAGAGCGAAATAGGTGGGACAATTGTTCAGCTATGTCGCGCAAAAGGAGACAGTTTGGCTTCAGTCTAGATGTTTTGAGTTCCTCTTTGCCTCGATTGAGCAATGGCTAGAAGCTGAGCCTTCAGTCTTTGAGGTACCGCTCGAATTCGGGGCGGTTTTTCCAACCTTCGATATAGGGAGCGTATTCTTCGGATTTCGTCCAGTCTCGGCGTCCTGGATGATCAGGATCGACCTGACCCTCGGGGTAGTCTTTACCCTCGTAGCTGGCTTGCACGGACGCACTCCAATTCTCGAATTGCTCGAGCATTCGTTTGGCGATACCCGGCTTTTTTCGGTATAAGTCGCTGGTCTCATTGGGGTCGTCTGCCACGTTGTAGAGATGGTAGATCCCCTTTTCTAGGTCGGGTGCGACCAGCTTGTAGTCATTGTCGATGAAGGCGGCCTTTTTTAGGTGTTTAAACCCGAGGGGCTTTGTTCGAGGGCCAATCTCCTTTTCAAAGAGCGCTCGTACGCTCAACCCGTCCTGTGGCTGGATCATCACTGTGCGCGGCAGTCCGACAATTTCAGCGATCGTAGGAAAGATGTCCATGGTCGCGGCCGGATGCTGGGTGATGCGGGCGCTTTTAATGACTGCTGGCCATTCGATGACGCAGGGGACGCGTAGTCCACCTTCGAATACCGTGTTCTTGAAGCCTCGAAGTCCGCCAACGGTATCGGGTTTGATGGCGCCCAGCCCTCCGTTGTCACTATTGAACCATACCAGTGTATTCTCGGCGATCTTCAGATCGCGTAGCCCTTGGCGCAACGTTCCGATGCTACGGTCCATGGCAACCATTTCGCCGTAGTGATTCTGGGAGGCCTCTTCTAGATTTGGGAAATGAGCATTGTCCTCTTGGCCCGCGACAAAGGGTGAGTGAGGCGTGCCGTACCAAATGACTGTGAAGGAAGGTTTCCCCGCTTTGGTCTGCCGGGCAATGAATTTTAGAGCTTCGTCTACAATGATTTCCGAAGAGTCGCCTTCAAATTCTTCAAATGCGCCTTGTCGACTCAAAATGGGGTCGCGGTCAAAGAAATTGGATACGGAGAGCCACTCATCGAAGCCGAAGGCTCCCGGGCTGCGGGGATCGCTTCCGAGGATCGGAGCGCCCGGGCCGCGAAACCCGTTGAGGTGCCACTTGCCGAAATGCGCGGTAGCGTAACCCGCTTTCTGCATTGCCTGAGGCAATGTCTTTTCCTGGAGTCGAAGAGGGAAGCCATGATCTTCGACGCCGTTTCGGTTGTTGGTGCGTCCGGTCATTACGGTCGAGCGAGTGGGAGAGCAGTTGGGAGCTCCCGCGTAGAATCGCTCGAATCGGAGTCCATTCGCGGCCATGGCGTCAAGATGGGGCGTCTTGAGTACCGGGTGATTCATGTAGCCCATCTGCCCCCAGCCTTGATCATCGGTCATGACGAGCACGATGTGGGGAGTGGTGGCCTTTAATGGTAAGGCAGAGGGGATAAGGCTTAGAAAGAAAACGAGGAAGAGGTGTT
>JAUHWE010000406.1 GCA_030424825.1 Verrucomicrobiia bacterium | reverse complement strand
ATTATTTTCTTGGCGAATTTGATATCGACCAACTGAAGTTCACTCCGGAGTCCGAAGGGATTGTGGATCATAGCGGTCACTACTACGCACAAGAAACCATCCTCGATGCGAACGGCGACCTGTTTCTAATGGCCTGGCTGCCCGGATGGGACCGCGACTGGCTGCCCAGATACAACAACACGCCAATCAAGAACTCCCCTCCCCTTTGGAACGGGGTTTTTGCACTGCCCCGAAAACTTGGACTAGGAGCCAAAGGGGAGCTTCTTCAGCAGCCGGCCGAATCACTAAAAGCCTTGCGGGGGAAGCACCATCACCTAGGGAGTCGCGCCCTACCCGTCATCGAATCAACCACAGCGTATGACGTGCTTAAAAATATACGGGGAAACCAGCTTGAACTCGAGGTCGAGCTCGCCCTAGATGCCTCGTCCTTTAGCGGAGTGAGCGTCCTGACCAACGACGAAGGCCAAGGTGGTCTGGCGATACAATGGAGCGGCAATCTCATTCAGGTAGACGATGTCAGCGTTCCCATTCCTGATTGGCAGCCAGGCGAAACCCTTAAAATGAGGATCTTTATCGATAAACGCTGGGTAGAGATATTTATTAACGAGGGGCGTCACTGTGTATCCCGTCAGGTGCGAATAGAACACATTGGTGGAGACCGCGTTGCCTTAACCAGTCTAGGCGGAACCGGTCGTCTAGCATCTTTAGATGCGTGGAATCTAAAACCAATTCAGCAGTAAGGCATCTCTATCGTCTCTGAGACCGTATTCCCATAGGAGTCTCCGACATCATTGGACTCTTGAAAGCACAATTACTAGCCTATGCAGATTCCATTCACCCAACATGACTTTCTACCAAAAATCAATGTGACAATCGTGGAAATCGTTACGATTTTTCAACAAATACTTACTATGGCACATAGGCCTCTCGGTATTGAGTGGCCAAGAACCGAACCACATCGGTTGCAAACAGTTTGGACGAAAGACCTAGATTGTGGCCGAGACCGGTCTGTACCCGATAATTGAATTCAATCTCCAAACTTTTCAAATGGGCCATAAACGGAGGGTGCCGGTCATAGAGACGCTCCGCGCCCCCAACCGTAAAGTAGAAACCGATTCTTCCTTTCACTTTCTCCTGATTCCGAGTGGCCCAATCGTAAATATTGTCAGCGGTCTCCGATTGGTCCGCCCACTCGGTTGAGCCATCCGGCTGGGGAATCCACCCCAAAGCTCCGGACAGCGATCCCACCGCGCAAAACAAGTCAGGATACTTTAGAGCCAGTCTCGTCCCTCCACCGCCACCCATGGAGTAGCCAAACAGGGCTCTTCCTTTCTGTTCCGCGATCGTACGGTAGCGCGAATCGATTGCCGGTACGAGCTCTTCGATCAGATATGTCTCGGCCATGACATTACTCTCGGGGTTGTCACGATATCCGCTGTAGTGGCCTCCATTGACAAATACATAGATGACATCTCCAATCGTTCCTTTCTCTATTTCCGGAATCACCCAATCTATCATAGCCGTATCCGAGTATTCGCTACCACTGGCACCGTGTAGGAAGTACACTACGGGAAACCGCATCGATGAGTGCGAGGCATACCGAGGAGGAAGGTAAATATTGTAGCCCACGTCGCGATTCATAGCCTTGCTGTGCACAACGCCATGCGTAACATGAGGCTTCGAATCCGTAATATTCCAATGCCAAGTCGCCGGGTCCCGAGTCGGTCGTTCCCTCTGGGATTGGGCGCGGGTATCGCTACTCAAAAAGGCAATTAGGGTGAAAATTCGAAGCAGGTATCCAATTTGGGGATTTCGCTTAAGATGAACGAGACGCCTCACTCGCAGATTGAATTTTTCGAGCGATGTATCGCAATAAGATAGGAAATTCGAAATCTTCACAATTGTATTTATTTTAGAGTTAGTAAATAAACGGAGTCGCTAGCTGGTTGCATTGAATTCGATAATTACTTTGAGAGCCCGTACTTCTCCCCTAGCCAATTTAGTCATCATTTGGGGCGTTGTATCCAGACGGCATCGCCCCTCAATGAAAGTCGTCAATTCGTCCTTGAATTCTGGAACAATATGAACGGCCTCTTCAAACGCCTTTCTGTCAAAACCGTAGGTTCCAATAAAAGTGATCTCATTGCTCACGGCAGTCTGCAAGGGAAACGCAACCTCCCTAGCCAAGTTGCCAATCAGTAAAACAGTTCCTCCTTCCGCGACGATAGCGACAGCTTGCTCGAATGATTCTTTGCTTCCGACCGCATCGATTACGAGGTCCGGCTTCCCTCCTAACGCGGTTTGAACGTTCCAATCAATTGCATCAGTAGATTTGCTTTCCTCGATCAAGACTCCCTTTCCTCCGAAGTCAGAAACGCGTTCCAGTTTTTCCTGAATCACATCAAGAACCGCTAGCTTCTTCAAGCCCCGCTCGCTAGCAATCAGCAATGCCGACAATCCAATGGTTCCCGATCCCATGATCGCAACCGAATTGGCGTTGATACTCTTTTCTTGTAATCGATGAAACCCGTGCAGGACGACCGCGATTGGCTCGGCAAGCAGCGCGACCTCGGACGTTACTCGGTCAGACACTGGAATCGCGTTGACTGCGGGGATTGCCAAGTATTCCGCCATCGCTCCACGCGTGCCAAGGTTTACACCGACCACTTTCTTATTAACAAAACTGGGGTCTCCTTCATCCGGAGCCGGCGCTTCATCTGCCAGAATATTATAGACTGCAACCCGGCAACCAATTTCTGGAGTAGTCACTCCTTCTCCCAAAGAAACAACCCGGCCCACAGCTTCATGCCCCATCACCATGCCGGGAGCGCGGCGTCCGCTTTCGCCAGTAAAACCATGCACATCACTGCCACATATGCCGACAGCCTCCATTTCTAAAAGCACCTCTCCCTTTAGAGGCTTCGGCTCGGGAAGGTCCTCAAGCGTCATGTCCCACGGACCATTATAGACAATTGCTTTCATGGTCTTCATTTTAATACAGCGTTCTCAAAACGTGTCTGGCAAAGGGGTTTGGCAATCTCACAATCGGAGCGCTCGAAGGAAAGCAATTAAGTCAAAATGACCATCCAACAATACGATCCATTTTCCTAGTGACGAATGCGATGGTAAAACTCACCAAAGTTTACTCTTACGCAGTGCGCTTCCTCTATTCAAAACTCATTGCCCTCACTTCCTCCATGCAGCAATTGAAAGGAACTTCTGAACTTCGCAAAAGCAACCTTGTCATATCCAACTATAAAGTCGCAGTTAAACCTACTAGCAAACCTTTAGCCCACCCAGTAATTTATTCGTGAACACCCTTTCTACTTCATTTGCCCTCATTGGGTTTGTGCTCGCAATCGGGGGCTGCGCCACACGGGATTATACCGAGGCGCCCAAAGCTGCGAACCGACCGATTATCTTGCAGAAGGGCATGAGTGCAGATGAAGTCCATGACTTGCTGGGAGAGCCCATAGGCGTCCGGGAAGAGGCTAATGGAATAGAAACATGGACTTACGAAGACTCCCGTGAAACCACCCGTCTCGTTCAAGCGGACACCCAGGAGGTCCCCTACATTCATCCCGTATCGAGGGAGGCCACTACGAGAATCGAAGCGGTGACCAAGACTCGAACCGATCGAAAAACGCTCACCACCGACCTCAGGTTCTTCAACGAAAAGCTTATCGGGTGGGAGGAGTCGACCCGGGAATCGACATTCTACCACGACTAGGATTTCGAATTATTTTTTGGTGTTAACCCCCCTACCTACCGTCTTGTAAAGTACCGACCAAAGAGTGCCGCAAAGGCCTCCGTACTTTCTACCCATGCAATTCCCAAAATTATATCAACGGACCCAACATTCTCCCTCTGCTTCCCCGATCTCCAATTGGCTGCTTCGGGATGCTTCTCTGGCAATCGAATTACAGGATGGAGGCCATGAACAACTCTAGGGAAACCGTCCTCGAGACAGTCAGTAGCTCAATGACGAAAAATGCTATGAAACAAGCCTTCAAAACCGGAATGTCGCTGTTCGCTCTCAGTTCAGTATTAACATTTACGCTACACGGGGATGCGTATCACGACGATGACGTCTACTACAAACTGACAGACGAGCTGAAAGAACGTGTTCGGACTGCGACGCCTACCTCTGCCAGAGCGTCTCCATCGAAGCCGCGACAGATACTAGTATTCAATTTGCACGTCAGCAATGGAGAGATCCGCTCGGGGCACCCCTCCATTCCTCTTGCCAACTACGCAATTAGCCATCTAGGAGAAAAGACCGGAGCGTTTCACCCCCATTTCAGCAGTGATCCCGCTTCCTTCGAAAAGGAGAACTTGAAGCGATATGATGCGATTGTCTTCAACAATACAGCCGGAATGCTGACAGAAGATGAAACGCTTCAAAACAACATCCTCGACTACGTTTATGCCGGCGGAGGCTTTGTGGGGACGCATGCGGCCGGTGCCACTTTCTGTCAATACCCGGTTTACGACCTATTCCCCGAGTTTGGCGAGATGCTCGGCGGATTCGAGAGTGGCGGACATCCCTGGAAGCCTCACGACCACTTAAACCTTAAAATGGACGACCCTACCCATCCCGCGAACCTGGCGTTTGGCGGCAGGAACTTCGAATTGTCCGATGAAGTGTTCCAGTTTACCGAACCCTTTTCTCGCAATCGCGTGCGCGTGCTCAATAGTATCGACGCCGCAAGGACAGACATGAACCCGAAGCGTCGCATGCTGCCGGAACGAATGGCGGACCAGGACTTCGCCATTAGCTGGGTGAAACGCTTTGGCAGAGGACGCGTATTCTACACATCCATTGGCCACAACGACCACCTGTATTGGAACACTCCGGTTCTGCAGCAACTTCTTGACGCCATACAGTTCGCCACGGGCGACCTTGACGGCCCCACCACGCCCAGCGCCAAGCTAACTCCGGCCATGCATGCCCAGGAATCACTTGAATGGAATCTAGGCATCGCGGCCTATACCTTTAAGAACAACACCCTTTTCGAGACCATTGAAAAGACAGATGAGTTAGGCCTGGCGTATGTAGGAGGACTCAATGTTCA
>JAUHWE010000405.1 GCA_030424825.1 Verrucomicrobiia bacterium | reverse complement strand
AGCGATGCCAATAATCTACGGAGCGATCGGTTTCATTTTCGGCCTCATCAGCGGATTCGTATACAATCTCATTGCTAAGTGGATTGGCGGAATTGAAGTAGATGTCGAATAGCCGATCGAACTGTATCTAAAGTTCTATGTTATTCGCCTGGAAAAAAATCTACTCTAATAGATAGGGTGCATATCCTACCTTTTACGAAATTCCAATCGCTCAGTCTCTCGCTCGTTGAGCGAACCTCTCGTTTTCCATTCCGAAGGGGTATGGCCTTTAGCAAAGAGCTTTTCGAACGTTGAGACCAACTCAGGATTACTTTTGGACACATCATTCTCTTCCCCGATATCGTTTGAAAGGTCATATATTTCAATGGGACCTGTTAGCATAGGCCTTCTGACCGCTTTCCATTTGCCCATTCGAATCGCTTGCTTCGAACCTTGTTCGTAGAATTCCCAGTACAGAAATTCATGAAGCTTCTGCTGCCTTTTCTTACCCAGCAGCGTCGGTAGAAAACTAATACCATTCGTTGGAACTTCCACGGTATCTCCCGCGATTTCTACCGCCGTTGCCATGAAATCGACCGCTCCCGAAACTAGCGACGTCGTCGAGCCTGGCTTAATTTTTCCCGGCCATTGCACGATCATCGGGACGCGTATCCCTCCATCGTATACCGCTCGCTTAATACCCGTCACAGGACCATTGGCGTCAAAAAAGCTCGGGTCGTTTCCAGCTTCGCTGTGTGGACCGTTGTCAGAGGTAAAGAAAATCACAGTATCTTCAATCAATCCATGCATCTCAAGCCGCTTCACGACCTGCCCCACCATATCGTCCAGGTAGGTAACCATCGCGGCCTGGCCTTTGTTCTGATTACTCCAATTCTTGTCTTTGTAAATGCCGTAGTCAGGCACGGCTGTTCCATCTCCGGTCTCATTCCACGCTTCGTTGTTGGCGTGAGGGAGCGTGTACGAAAGGTAGAGGAAAAAGGGCTCGTCCTTTTTCCTGTCGATAAATCCAAGCGTCTCCTCGACCATCAAAGCGGGTGTGTAGTCGATTTTTTCACTGGCGATTCCCTGACCCCATTCCCCTTCGTTCGGTACGACATTGCGCAAAGGAACCCGATCCTCATTGCGAATCACAAAGGTGGGATAAAACAGATGGGCATGATGCTGATCCAGGTATCCATAAAAATAGTCGAAACCTTGGTTGGTCGGCATCCCAGAGGTTCCTTCATGGCCCAGACCCCACTTTCCAATTTGGCCCGTTGCATATCCTTCCGCTTTCAAAAGCTCTGCCACAGTGACGTCCTCCGGACGCAGATTGTTTTTGCCATTCCCTCGAATGTAGCAGTGCCCCGTATCAAGACCAGTCATGAGAACACAGCGGGAAGGAGCACACACAGTTGAACCCGCATAGAAGTCTGTAAAACGCATCCCATTCTCGGCGAGCCGATCGATATGGGGTGTTTGAATAAGCTTCTGACCGTAGCAGCCCAAGTCGCCGTAACCCAGGTCATCTGCCATTATGTAGACAATATTCGGTTTATCCCTTGCCAACAGGGAAACGCAGGAGAGGAGTAGTGCAGCAGCCAGGAACGTTCGATTTCTCATACGCCCAAACGAATCCTATCCAGGCGGCAAAGTGAAGTGGATTCCGTCAATCTTTACGAAAGCGGTTGCGATCGCGTTCTCAATCAGTCTGCGACAATATCAAGAGCGCTTCCAGTGACTTGAATTGCCGAGCCAGTTCGTCGGCTCCGGTAGAACTGTTTTGCACGATACTATCAAAAAGCTCCTGCTTGCCTTGTTTCATCTCCTGGATCTTGTCCTCGATCGTCCCTTTCGAGATCATCCGGTAAACAAAAACCGTGTTTTCCTGACCAATGCGATGCACACGATCGATCGCTTGATTCTCGACCGCCGGGTTCCACCAGGGATCCATTAAAAAGACGTAGTCAGCCGCATTCAAAGTGATGCCCGAGCCTCCGGCTCTTAAACTGACAAGCATAGCGGCCGTGTCTTCCGTCGTCTGAAACTCCTTTACTGGGGTTTCCCGATCCCGGGTTGCCCCCGTCAATTCATACAAGGGAAGCTCCGGAAACGACAGGGTTATTAAATCCTTTATCCGGTCGAGGAAGCGAACGAATTGGCTAAAGATCACAACCTTGTGCCCCGTGCCTAAAACCTCGTTCAGCTTTTCTAAGAGCACCATTAGCTTCCCGCTGTCCTCGAGCTCGGATTCAACCCAAGGTAGCAGCGAAGGATCGCAACTGGCCTGCCTTAACCGAGTCAAAAGACTAAGCGCTGCGAACCGATTTCCTTTGAGGGCATCGGTAAAGCTGCTTCCCAATCGCTCAAGACCCGCAGAGCAGATGCCCGAATACTCCTTAGCCTGCCGTTCCGTCACCGGGCACAGTTGGTCTATAATTATTTTTTCTGGCAAATCATGAGCCACCTGCGATTTCGTCCGGCGGAGCATAAAGGGAGCGATCTGCATCTTCAGCCTTGTTCTGAAGGGACCCGGGTTCGCTTGCTGGCGCAATTCGAACTTCCGTCGACTACCGAGGATGCCGGGCATAAGAAACTGGAAGGAAGGCCATATATCTAGCGGCTTGTTTTCAATGGGCGTACCCGTCAGAGCCACCCTCTTGCAGGCCTTCAGCTTCATGGCCGCCCGTGTCACCTTGGCATCTGGATTCTTGATGAACTGCGCCTCGTCAATGATCGCGTATTCAAATTCTTGCTCCTTCAATCGGTCGATTCGGTTTCGCATCAGGGCAAAACTGGTTACAATCGCATCCCAATCTTCCCCTTCCTTGACCATGGGTTTTCCCGAGTACCGCTTCGCCTTCAACTCCGGGGCAAATTTTTCAAACTCGGATACCCATACCGGAACAACGCTCGCCGGACATACGATCAACGCTTTTCTTCCTGCCGCCAGTCGCTCTTTCATCAATGCGATTACTTGAACCGTCTTCCCGAGCCCCATTTCATCCGCCAACAGACAATGACAACCGTGCTCCAGCAATCTGGACATCCACTGGACGCCCTCTCTCTGGTAAGGCCGTAGGCAATCGAGCCATTGTTCTCCATCGTCTTTTGAATCCAACAACGCACTACGCCATTTCAGGAGTTCACCCTCGAGCTCGATATCCGCTTTCTCGTCGGGAAAGAGCGAAAACAGCTGATAAGGCTCAAACCCCTGCGGATTCTCCGTTTCCAGGTCTTCCCATCGATCTAGGAGTTCGCGCGACTCGCCGGACAGCTTCACGATCCCCAGTTCAGGAATCAATGCCGGGACGCCGTCACTTTCCATCAGCATGCGAGTCATTTCTTCGGTCAAGTTCAACTTGCCCGTATTCAAAACCCATTGAAGGTCCAACTTCCGATCCTCTCGCAGCTTGGCTTTGGCAGCTACCTTCAACTCTGTGATGCCGTTTCGAATGTTGGAGACATTCTCTCTTTCTTCAGTGGAAAAGGATCGCTTCCATACCGGCCATACCTTGCCGACAAAAAACGGTATCTCATTAAGATTCCGCAATAAATATCCATTGAATTCCTCCGAGTAGGCGAAGTGGGACTTACGGGCCCTAGCCGCCAGTGAGATAAGCCGCCCTCTTTCATCCGCCGTCTCTGCTTTAGGAGCTCCATCCACTCCTCCAAGTGCCGGGGTCCTCCGACCGTCATCAGTCAACCAATACGCTTCGCAAATCAATCCCTGATAATGAGTGTCGAGAACCAGATGGAGCATTCTTTTCTCCTTTTCCTCCGATTCTGCCGACTCCATTCCCTTGAACGTCTTGGCATCGACCTCCTCAGCGGAGCCATTCGACAGGCCCTCATCGAGAAAGGCCATCTCTTCATCTGCAATGAGCTCCTCTATTTCCAGAAACCCAGCTACCGCAATCGCGTCCGCGAAAACGGAGTCAGAGGTGGAAGAACGGATTGAAAACCGCCCATCATCCCAGTCCACCACCGAGTAGTTCTCCATCTTGCCAATCTTGCACGTCACGATCGCGTCTTCCTCGCCGATCGAGATCTCACGAATCTTCCCTTTTCGGTAAAGCCTTCGTCCCCGCTTGAGAACGTCCTCCGAAAATCGATTTTCCCACTCACAATCAAGCCGCTCCTCCCACTGAGCCAGCGAGCGCTTCGAGTACAACCGGTTTGCCCCCTTCCACTGCATAAACTTTCCATAAGAAAGCGTTGACCGGGGACCGATCAACGCAATTCAGAAGATTTACGAAATTCTCGAACAACAATTTGATTCATTCCGTGTCGTTTCTTATTCGCCTAATGGCTAAAACCTAAAATACTCCGAAAAACATGCTAACATCGATTCGACGAGCCTTCCTTTCCGGCGTAGTTCTCCTAGCTCCGCTCGGTATTACGTTTTTCGTTTTCAACTGGCTCGTCCTGAAAATTGGCGGAAGCTTCAAGGCGAAGGTCTTCTTTTTTCTTCCCAAGGAGGTCCTTACCGATCCCAAGTTGGAATTATTCTGGAACGTGACTGCGACCATAATGGTGGTCCTTCTCGTCACCTTATTGGGCTTTCTCTCCCGTTATTTCGTCGCCAAGTACCTTTGGTCAATCGGGGAACGTCTCCTGAACAATCTGCCTGTCATCAATACCGTCTACACCTCAGTCAAGCAGATCATCGAGACATTCAGCACCCAAAACCGGGCCGTATTCCAAAAGGTCGTCCTGATACAGTTCCCCCGCGAAGGCGCCTACGCCATCGGTTTTCTAACCAGCAATTCCAAAGGTGAGATTAGGAACAAGACCGACAAGCAACTCAAAAATATATTCGTGCCGACCACTCCCAATCCTACGAGCGGCTTCCTCGTCATGCTCCCGGAGGATCAAGTAAAGGAACTGGAAATGAGCGTCGGCGAAGGAATGAAGTTCATTATATCCGGCGGAGCGGTCGTACCCGACTGGAAACCCGCAAACAGCCTTGAAATTACGGCAAAGTAGCCACGCTTCAGTATGGCATCTCCCGAGTTTTCCACCCACGCCCTTTCGCTAGGCGGTGAGCTCAGAGGAGACAATTACTTAGCCCACCGGCTCTACACGAGACATCA
>JAUHWE010000404.1 GCA_030424825.1 Verrucomicrobiia bacterium | reverse complement strand
ATGGGTTTTGGATTTACTGTTCTCTCTTTGAATTTCGGAGAGGATCTCGAAAAACGGTTCTTTTTCAAGTTGCGGCAATGTCCAGCGGGCTCCTTCGTTCACCAGCGTATCAACTCGTTTTCCCGTTCCGATAAATGGAATGCCCAAGGTCTTGCAGGCCCTAAGGTCCCAGGTTCCGTCCCCCACATAGACGACTTCTTCTATGGATCGCTTGGACCGTTCCGCTGCGAGAGCTATAATCTCCGAGCGAATGGGGGCGTCGGACGATGTTGCGTGAGTAAAGCGTTCCAACTCGATCCCCGCGACTTCCAGTTTGTATCGGATTGTGTCGAACCAATCACCTGTAGCGATGGCGAGTTCGTGTTCTTCGTGCTCGCGTAGGCATTCCAGCAGTTCGCGAGTTTCGTTCGTGCTGAAAAAGGCGCTGGGCGTTCTTTCCCTTTCCAGTCTCAGGTTTTCGAGGCAGCGATCTTTGACGAGCCATTCAAGGCGAACGCGTTCTGCCGGTTCCAGATCTGACAGACCTTCGTGGACGATGGCAGAAGCAGTCACCTCGTCGAGCGTCTTCCAGAATTCGATGGAAAATGCTTTTCCTGTTATTTCGGTGAAAGCGTCGTTGAAAGATTTCCAATCGTATTCTTCGCCACCAATCAAGGTGCCGTCTACATCGAATATTACGAGCATATCTATTTGGAGTTGTCTCAGAAATTGAAAGCAGCGCCGGTACAAACAACCGACACTTCTGAATGGAAAAAAGCCCGCAGCTGAATGCCACGGGCTTTGAAATATCTGCCTTGGCAGCCTTCTTACAGCTTTCCGCCGTAGATCGCGTTGGGCCCTAATTCCTCTTCGATACGAAGAAGTTGATTGTATTTCGCGACGCGATCGCTGCGACAAAGGGAACCAGTCTTGATTTGGCCTGCATTGGTGGCGACCGCAATATCGGCGATCGTGGTGTCTTCGGTTTCACCCGAACGATGCGAAATAACTGAAGTGTAGGAAGCTTCCTTGGCCATTTCGATCGCATCCAACGTTTCGGTTAAGGAACCGATTTGATTCACCTTAACCAAAATCGAGTTGGCCACGCCGAGATCGATTCCCTTCTTGAGGAACTCAGTATTGGTAACGAAAAGATCGTCACCTACCAATTGCGTGGTTGATCCCATCTCGTCGGTAAGATGTTTCCATCCCTTCCAGTCACTTTCGTCTAATCCATCTTCAATGGAAATAATAGGATAGCGCTTGGCCAGGTCTTTTAGAAAAGCCACCATTTCCGCACTGCTCTTCTTCGATCCGTCAGACTTGTCGAATACGTATTTCTTGTTCTTGTAGAACTCGCTAGCAGCTACGTCTAGAGCAATGAAAATATCTTTGCCCAATTTGTATCCAGCTTTCTTGGTCGCAGCAGCGATCACCTCGAGCGCGTGCTCGTTTGAGTCCAGCGCGGGAGCGAATCCGCCTTCGTCGCCCACTGCAGTGGATAGGCCCTTTGCTTTGAGAACCCCTTTGAGCGCATGGAAGATTTCCGCCCCCATTCGCAAGGCTTCGCGGAAGCTGTTCGCTCCCTTGGGCATGATCATGAATTCCTGGATATCAATGGGAGCATCCGAGTGGGCGCCACCGTTCAGGATATTCATCATTGGAACGGGCAGGACCTTCGCATTCGGACCGCCTAAGTACTTGTAAAGTTCGAGGCCCGATGCTTGGGCAGCGGCCTTTGCGGTGGCGAGTGAAACGCCTAAAATGGCGTTCGCGCCGAGCTTTGCCTTGTTCTTCGTGCCATCTAGGGCGAGCATCGCACCGTCCACCGATACTTGATCACAAGCGTCGATGCCGACGATTTCGGGAAGAATCTTGTCATGGATATTCGCAACGGCTGCGAGCACGCCTTTGCCCAGATAACGCGTTTTGGCGCCTTTGGGGGCTTGTTTCGCTGGAAGCGCTCCATCCCGAAGCTCGAGGGCCTCATTTTCGCCAGTACTGGCTCCAGAAGGGACTGCGGCACGGCCGACGATTCCAGAAGCGAGTATGACGTCAACTTCGACGGTAGGATTCCCGCGAGAGTCAATGATCTCGCGTGCGTTTATATCAATGATGTCAGTCGTCATGATTTTTCGATTTATGATTTTTCGGTATATCCCGAGTGAAAAGCCTGCTTCTTATGACGGTTGAAAAACGAAAGGCAAGCGAGCAATTGAAACGCTTGCGACGCAGGGAAAGCCAATCGCCCCAGAAGTACGGCTCGGGAGAGTTACGGAAGGAGACGGGCTCTCTGGTCTGGAGTTGGAAGCGGGCAGGCCGCCTTGGAGATCAAGGATCGGCGGCGTTCAGCGATGCGATCGTAAAACCAGTCTCTCAACCCAGTCGGGAGGATTTTCCCTACTTTGACTATTTTCCATAGCCCTCCAATCTGACACAAAATTTCGATGACCGCATTGGATTTCAAATACCGACTATTCTGCGGATTTATATAGACGATCGTT
This sequence comes from Verrucomicrobiia bacterium, assembly GCA_030424825.1. GTDB lineage: Bacteria > Verrucomicrobiota > Verrucomicrobiia > Opitutales > Opitutaceae > Pelagisphaera. The sequence goes on along the minus strand of JAUHWE010000404.1, from coordinate 2,599 downwards.
TTCAGGTTTTCCTCCAGTCGCAATTCTTCGGGCAGAAGCCGTGCCGCGGTTTCGCCTTGGAGCGGAGCGTAGCGGATCGTCTTTCGCTTGTCGATGGCCATGATCCAGCGAATCGTGGTATCGCAGAATCCGCACTCGCCATCAAAAAATACGATATTGTTATCCACTGGCATCTTTACTGCATTTCCAAGAAACGAGGCACATTTAGGTGCTAGGTTTTTTCTTGCGAACGGTTTTCTTTTTCGAGTCTTCCGGCAGTTCCATGTAAGTCTTTTTCTGCATGCTCTTCTCGTACATCTCCATGAACTTGACACCTTGACGTGGTTTAACCAGATCGAGTTTCGTGGCCTTTTCGATGTGCTTCTTCATCATACGGCATAGCATGTCGGACCTAAACTGGACGCCCTCTAGGACATCTTTCACGCGGTCGCCTTTGATGGTGTCCTCGATATAGAAGCCGTCTTCTTCATCGTCTTCCAGGAAAACATGGACCTCGTTCACTCGGCCAAAGAGGTTGTGATTGTCTCCCATGATATCCTGATAGGCGCCGATCAGGAAGAACCCCAGAAAGTAGGCCTCATTCTTTTTGACCGGGTGCAGGGGAAGATACTCCTTCTCGTCTTCAAGATCTATGAACTTGGATACCTTGCCGTCGCTGTCGCAAGTTATGTCCACGACGATGGCGTTCACTGATGGGCGCTCATTGAGGCGAGTTAGAGGCGCTATAGGGAACAGCTGGTCCAATGCCCAATGATCTAGTAGCGACTGGAAAACTGAAAAATTGCAAATGTACTGGTCCGCCAGGAGTTGCTTCAGCTCAACCAGTTCTTCGGGCACATAGCCCTTTCCGGTGCTCTTTTCCAGCTTCTGGCAAATCTGCCAGAAGAGCGACTCCGCTTGAGCCCGACCTTTCAAGTCTAAATAACCGTGATTAAAAAGCGAATACGCTTCCTCCTTTTTCTGGAGCGCGTCATGGAATTTCTCCAAACGCCCGTAGCGTACGCGACCGCTCGCCATGTTGTACAGGTCTCGCACTACCTGGTCCTTGATGTCCTCTTTGTCTACATTGAGCACGCTTTCCCGTTTGGAAATGGTATCAACGACCTGGGTAATTAAAACGCTGTGTGGAGCGGTGATCGCTCGACCGCTTTCCGACACGATGTCGGGGCAGGGGACATCGCTGGCATCGCAAATCTGTTTGATGTTGAAAACGACATCGCGCGCATACTCGTCAATATTGTAGTTAGTGGAGCTTTCGTAGTTGGAACATGACCCGTCGTAGTCGATTCCCAATCCCCCTCCAACGTCGAGATAGCCCATCGGGAACCCCAGTTTCTTTAGCTGGCAGTAGTAACGGGCTCCCTCAATCACCGCGTTCTTCAGGGTGATTATGTTAGGGACCTGCGACCCAATGTGAAAGTGAAGCAACTTCAAGGCATCCGTCATTCCGGCTGCCTCGAGCAGTTTTGCCCCCTCCATCATTTCCATCGTGGTAAGGCCAAACTTGGCGTTATCACCCGTTGACAAAGCCCACTTCCCCTCACCGCGAGCGTAAAGCTTTGCCCGAAATCCTATGGTGGGGAGAATTTCCAGTTCCTGACTGATTTCTATGATCGACTTTAGCTCGGACAATTGCTCTGCGACAATGACGACTTTCTTGCCGATTATCTGCCCGTAAAGGGCGAGGCGAATATACTCCTGGTCCTTGTAGCCATTGCAGACGAGCAGGGCGTTTTTGTTATCGTGCATCGCCAAGGCAATCAGAAGCTCTGGCTTGCTGCCGCATTCTAGCCCGTAGTTGAACGGCCTGCCGGCTTCTTGGATCTCCTCGATGACTTCCCGGAGCTGGTTTACCTTTATCGGAAACACCCCTCGGTAGTGGCCGTCGTATTTCTCTTCCTCGATTGACCGCTGAAAGGCCTGATTGAGACGTTCGACTCGTTGCTGCAAAATTTCCTGGAAGCGAATGACCATTGGGGTTTTTAACCCCTTGGAGGCCGCTTCTTTAACAACATCGATAATGCGAACGGAGCGTTCGTCTCCGGCGGGATTGACGCAAAGATTCCCTTCTGGATCGATACCGTAGTAGGGGGAGCCCCATCGGTTGAATCCATAAAGGTCTCTCGATTCGGAAACAGTCCAGTGATTTGGCTTTGAAGCGTTCAAGATCGGTAGAATTTAGACAACTAGGCAGCGTTTAGAGCGTAAAGTCCTTGTGTGGTTTTTGTTTCAGCCCTTTTCTTCTGCGCTTGCTTTTTGAAATGCGGCTGGATTGAGTAGCCAACTTCATTTTTCAAGAAACCGTTCAAAGCAAACTTTTACGCATCAATAGATGGATCTTATTACACAAATTATTGCCCAAGCTGCTCCTAGTGGAGGCGCAAACCCGCTTACCGGGATGTGGCCCATACTCCTCATGTTCGCTGCGATGTACTTTCTGATCATCGCGCCGCAACGTAAGAAGCAAAAGCAACACCAGAAGATGATCACAGAGCTCAGCTCTGGCGCGGAAGTCGTCACTTCAGGCTGAATATACGGCACCATTACCTATGTGAAGGACGATCGCTTTGTGCTTCGCGTCGCGGAAGGCACCAAGATC
>JAUHWE010000001.1 GCA_030424825.1 Verrucomicrobiia bacterium | reverse complement strand
TGTGGGTCCACTGCGAATAAAAGAGGATGCCATCTTCCCAACCTGGAAATTCGTCATCATGTGTGGTGGAATAGATGCCGAAATCTATGTCGTTATTGTCCTTCGCCACTCGGATCCAGGCTCCGGCCGGGTGTGAGCCACCTTCGTCCGCGGGCCAGAGTTTGTTGGAAAAGGGGGATCTCTCTACGGGATCGAATAGATAGGCAGATCGTTGCCATTCGTCCGCCAGCTTTAAACTGCGCCTGCCGTACCCGACTTCAAAGCGCTTGTAGTGGGAATAGCTGCTGTTTCCCTTGGCGAAGTCGTAGGAGAGATAGAGGTTCCGAAAGTGTTGGAACTCGATGTCTTGATCGCCGGTGGCGGCGTCTTTCCCCTGGGTCAGACTGAGAACGGTTTTGAGAAGAAAACCTTGCAGAAACTGGACGTCCCCTCCGACCCAGATGCGGCGGAACTCGTTCTGGGAGTCTGAGAAGCTGTTGCCCGCCGAATCGGTCCCGTCAATATGGCCGATCTGGTATTGGGCAGTGCCGAAGAGCTTGATATGCTCAATGGGTCCGTCCTTGGAATCGTAGACGTGTCCCATTGTCTGGAGCGTGTCGCAGGGTTCCTCGGCCAAAAGGTACGAGCCAAACGTGAGGATTGCGACGATGATAAGGCGATTTTGTGTTAGCATAACGATTTAAAGCGAGCGATCTGAGCCTAATCCTAGTTGATTGGCGATACTGAAATAAGCCGGTCGCGATAGAGGGAAATTCCAACTTTTAGCAAGCGATTGGACAAAACGGTTTGAAACGAGTCGATTGATTGCCCTCTTTCTTTCTAAATCTGGGTCCCTCTTGTGATCGAAGTACACGATTGAATAGGGGAATGGTCAAATTCTGAGGATTTTTGCAATAGGGGAATGGATGCTTGGAGAAGGGCTTTCCGAGTTCAACCTGTGACTTCCGGCAATTGCGACGCGCTTCTGTATTTTTCAGTGTTAATACCCGATCGGAATGTATCCGTTGAACCCAGTCAATTTGGGTTCTTGCTTGATGGGCAAAGCATGCTAAGAAAGTGTCCAATAAGTCGTGATCTCTGCGTTTAGGCCAACTTTTTTCGTGTTTCGCTCATTTTGTTAGCGCTTTTTGAAAATCGCTTCCCATAATAGGGAGTCGATGAAAGAAGAAGGCTACAACAGCGATCTCACCGACGGGGAATGGAGCGTACTGGAACCGATGATACCCGGTCCAGGCAAGATGGGCCGCCCGCCGCGCTACAGCAAACGTCGCGTGCTCGACGGGATCTTCTATCTGGTCCGCGGCGGCATAGCCTGGCGCATGATGCCCAAGGACCTGCCGCCGTGGCGGATCTGCTATCACTACTTCTCGAAGTGGAAGAGCGAAGGGGCCTGGGAGAGGCTGCATGACCAGCTGCGCGACTACGTACGCTGCCGCAGCGGTAAAAAAAAGCTCCCACTGCCGCGATCATCGACTCGCAGAGCGTGCGAACTGCTCGCAACGGCGGGGTTCGCGGCTATGATGCAGGAAAGAGGATTAAGGGAAGGAAGCGGCACATACTCGTGGACACGCTTGGACTCGTGCTTGCCTGCGTGGTCCACTCGGCGGCGGTCCAGGACCGGGACGGAGCCCGGCTTGTTCTAGAAAAGCTTGAGGGCAAGCACGGCTGGATTCGCAAGGTCTGGGCCGACGGGGGCTATCGCGGCAAGCTCGTCCAATGGGTATCCAGCATCAGGAGACATCGCCGGATCGACCTCGAGATAGTCAGGCGCCGCGACGCGGCCGAAGGATTCGAGGTTCTGCCAAGACGCTGGATCGTGGAACGCACGTTTGCATGGCTTGAAAACAGCCGCAGGCTCAGCAAGGACTTCGAGCGAACCACCAGTTCCTCGCAAGCGATGATACACATCGCCATGACTCGACTTATGGTCGCCAGACTTGCCTAAATGGACTTATTGGACACTCTCTCAGAGAGCCTATTGATGCGAATTCTGCTTTCCGAGTATCCCTAATGCAATGAAGTTTCTGAGCCCTTTTCGTTCCCTGTCCGTCCTGCTGTCTATTTTTCTGATGGCCGTTTCTCCGCTTTTCAGTGACTCTCCCAAGTATGATTCCGCTGCCAATGGGGCGATTATCGACTGGGATGCCAAGCCCCACGAGGGATTGCTGCCAAAGGGAGTGCACTGGAAGACGTTCAGGAGTTCTGCGGCAGGGCAAGACGTCAGCTATTACATTTACCTGCCGCCACAGTACGAAGCGTCTGGTACGATGCGGTATCCGGTTGTCTACAATCTGCACGGGAACGGAAAGACGTCATTTCAGGGATTTCAGGACATGCAGCTGCTCCACGAAGGGATTGTGGATGGTCGCTGGCCGCCGATGATTATCGTTCGCCCCAATGGAGGGCGGACGACCTTCTACAAAGATTCCTATGACGGGAAAATCCCCCTCGAGACCGTTGTCATTAAAGAGCTGATACCACACATCGATCGGAGCTATCGGACGATTGCCAAACGGGAAGGTCGTTGTATCGAGGGGTACTCGATGGGCGGTCGCGGATCCACTCGATTAGCCATGAAGTATCCGGAGCTGTTCTATTCCTTGAGTTGCCAGGCAGGGAATGTGCCGCGGACGTCGGATGGATTCGATCCCAACAAGCCCGATGAGTACCCGAATAATTACCTGGGCCCAGATAGACAGAACTTTATCGACAACGATGCATTTGAACTTCTGAAAAAGAACATCGACCAGATTCGCGGGAAGATGCGGATCAATATCTTCTGCGGCACCAAGGATCCGGGGCACCTCGTTACTATTCGGGATTTTCATCAGGCCCTTCTGGATCTGGAAGTAGACCACACGTATTTAGAAATCGAAGACATGGACCACAATCGAGGGGCAACCATGAAGCTATACGAAAAAATCTGGTTCGATTATCATGTGGAATCACTACGGCGGTCCGGCGTGATAAGACGGTAGATGCGTCTTTCGTAGGTCCGGCGGGCCCGGCAGTGCGCACCATTGAGCTGCTTCATCGTTAGACTAGTGTTTGACCAATGAAAGCTTATTGATGCGGCCAGTCGCGTTCCAGTCTTGGACGTACAGATTTCCAAAATTGTCGTAGCTCAATCCATGAGGAGCGGTGAACACGCCAGCCGGAATGTCTTTAATCTCGGTTTTGAAACCCGCTCTCTGCTCCTCAATCGGATTGTCCCCGAGGAAAGCGACTGGGGTGCCAGACTTGTCGAGGATTGTGACGCGTCCGGCGAGTTCGGCGACCGCGCAATAGTCGCCGAAAAAGCTGACGGCACAGGGGCGGCGAAGATTCGTCGCGTGGATCCCGATCTGGTTGCCCTCGAGATCGTAGTGCTTGAGTCGGCGGTTCTCGCGGTCCGATACGAGAAGTCGCGGTTCGCCGAAACGAGTGTCGATTGAAATGCCATGGCAGGCTTTAGTCTGATCCTCTTCGGTCCCTTTGCTGCCAAAGGTTTTAAGCAATTTGCCCTCTGGGCTGAAGATGTGAATCAAATTGGATCCATAGCCCACCGCGGCATAGATGCGGCCATCTGGGCCAACGGTGACCGCGGTGACCCCTTTAAACGTTCCAGGGATGGGCTGTGCTTCGGTGTTTGCGATCTCGAGGACAATATTGCCTTTAAGGTCGAGTTTAACGATTCGCTCACCTTTGACGTGGGCCCCATAGAGGTATTCTTTGCCATTTTCTTTTCGAATAGTAAGCGAATGAGTGCCGATGCAGTCGAGCGCGATACTCTTGACGAACTTCCCGTTGGGACGAAAGACGCAAATAGCGCGTTCCCCTTGAGTGGAGACGTAGATTCTTCCCGACTTGTCAATGGCGACCCCTCCGTGCGTGGAGCCGATTGGTTTGCCGTCCGGAAACTGGGCCCAATTAGGATGGGTCATGTAGGTGTGCTGCCCATTACCTGTCAAAACCGAGTGGTCTAGTGCGTTTTGGTCGGGACCATGACCCCCTTCATGTCCGAAAGCGGGATAGGCTAATGCGAACAAAGCGAGCAAAACGTAGTGAGCGGTGTGGTGTAGGGGAGGATAAAAATTCATGCGAAACGAAGTTAGTGATAAAGGGTTCTAGGTAAAGAAGGAAGCAACTTGCTTCTCAGGTCATTTATTTGTCTGAGAAGCGTACCATTCACGTAATAAAGGGAAAACGCAAAACCCTTTCTGCCGCCCACCGAATCCATGAAATTCCTATTTGCTATTTTCTTTCTGATTGTTGCCGTGCCGGTAGCCTTCTGCGATCGTCCCAATATCGTGATCCTGCTGGCGGATGACGCAGGTTACTCCGACTTTGGTTGTTTTGGCGGAAAGGCGAAGACGCCCCACATCGACCAACTCGCGGCCGAAGGACTGAAGCTCACCGATTTCCACGCCGCCGCTCCAAATTGCTCACCGAGCCGAACCGGTCTCCTGACGGGCCGATACCCGTCGCGGGTAGGCGTCTATAGCTATATTCCCGAGCAGAAGGAGGGGCTGCATCCGATGCATATGCCGGATTCAGAAGTCACGCTGGCAGAGTTGCTGAAAGGTTCGGGATACCAGACGGCCCATGTGGGAAAATGGCATGTCAGCGTTTTGCGTTCGACGCAGCCTCAGCCGATCGACCAAGGGTTCGACTACGCCTTCGGGACGACCAACAATGCCATCCCCTCCCATCTCAATCCTGTTAACTTTGTCCGCAACGGCGAGCCCGTTGGAGAGATGAAGGGATACTCCTGTCAAATCGTAGTGGATGATGCGATACAATGGTTGAACCAAAAAGACGAAGCGGATCCCTTCTTCCTCTATGTCGCCTTCCATGAGCCTCACGATAAGATCGCATCCCCTCCGGAAATGGTTGCCCAATATTCGGAAGGGAAAAAGCGGAATGAGTACTTGGCCAATATCCAAAATCTCGATAACGCGGTAGGTCGCTTGCTGGAGCGACTGGACCAGCTGGGTCATCAGGAGGATACAATCGTTCTTTTTGCTTCGGACAACGGATCGCTCTACGATGCGAGCAATGGCGGGTTTCGGGGGCAGAAGTCCATGCTGTTCGAAGGGGGGATTCGCGAGCCTGGCATCATTCGATGGCCGGGCAAAATCCGTGCGGGTGGCACGAGCGACGCTACCTTGAACTTTGTGGACTTGCTTCCAACGTTCTGCTCCCTTGTGGGGGTTGCGACACCGCAGGACCGCACTTTGGACGGTGTTGATTTCAGCTCCTTGCTTCTCGGTAATGACAAGTGGAAGCGCGACCAGCCGTTGTTGTGGTATTTCTATCGGTCAATCGCGGGCTCGGGCCAGCGAGCGAAGGGCATTACAGGCAAAATGCCTGCAGGGGCATTTCGTAAAGACGATTGGCTGTTGATCGGATACCTCGACCATCCGAACATGCCCGATTCCCATGCCATGGTTCCTTCGGATATGGATTTCATTCGAGAGTCCTCATGGGAGAAATTCGAACTCTACAATCTGCGAACCGACCGGGCTCAAGCAAAGGACCTTTCCAATGAAAGACGGGGACTCGTAAAGCGGCTCTCCAAGGAAATGGCGGAAATCCATACTGACATGATCCAGGAGGGGCCCTATTGGAAGTGGGAGGACCGGTAAAATTGTCCCTTGGCATTGGCCTAAGCGATCGTGCTTCGAGGAGGACTCTGCCTAATTTGAATTGCCTCACTCAGTCCCGGCGATCAGCTTTCGAAAACTTAGTTTAACAATCCAAGTACCAATCATGACAATTAGAATTGTAACCCTATTTGCAGGTTTATTCCTGTCGCACTCACTCGCCGTCGGCGCCGGATCGGGGCCAGAGTGGACCGACGTCGCTGAAGCGGACAAAACGCTCATGGGCGATTATGTGGGCGAATGGTCCAACGCTCCCGACAAGAGCTACCAAGACATTAATCCCCGTTTGTGTGCCCAGGTGATCAATGTGGACAAGGGGAAGTACCACCTCAAGTTCACGCAGGACCACAATCTCCGCGCGGAGGTTTACTACTCGGGTGAGGCCCGACTCAAAGGTGATGAGATCGTATTGAAAGACGGAGATTGGAATGTGCGCGTCACGCAGTCTGGTCTGACCGGTAAAGGATCCGTTGGTGGCAAGGTGGCGAACATCTCTTTAAAGCGCGTCCAGCTCGGGTCCCCCACGATGGGAGCCAAGCCTCCCAAAGGCGCTATCGTGCTCTTCGATGGCAAAGACATTGATGAGTGGGAGCACGATGATGGCCGGGCGATTACTTGGACGCTTTTGGATGATGGAGTCATGGAGATCAATCCGAAGGCGGCCAACAAGGATGCGAACCCTCCCATTGGCGGAGGAATCCAGACCAAGCGCAAATTTAAGGACGTCCGCTACCACATGGAATTCCGCTACCCAGTTGAACCCGGCAAGAGCGGTCAAGGTCGAGGAAACAGTGGGTTGTTCTTCCAGGGATACGAGGCCCAGATTTTGAATAGCTACGGCTTGGATGGACTCTGGAACGAGTTGGGCGCCCTCTACAAAATGTCTCCCCCAAAAGTGAATGCCGCCCGCCCGCCGATGGAATGGCAGACCTACGACATCAACTACACCGCTCCCAAATATGAAAAGGGTAAGCTCAAGGAAAATGCCCGCATAACCGTGCGGCTCAACGGAATCGTCGTTCAGAAGAACGAGGAAATTCGTCACCAGACCGCCCATCGACAAGCCGATCGGGCGATTCCCCCTCCGGACAAGGCCATGCCGATTTCCTTGCAAGACCACTCCAACCGTATCCAGTTTCGCAATATCTGGGTGAAAGAACTTTAATCCCGGTAAGGTCAATTAGATCTTCGCGGCGGAGCGTGACCCGCCTTCGCTTTAGAGGCGACGCTCGGCCCGTCCTCACACCGTAGGGCTCGCGCTCGCGCTACGCCGCATCAGCAGAGTCTCGATGTGACCAACGCGGCATACGCGAGTGCTAGCCCTACGGGAAACGTGGCACCTGCCGTCATGTTTTGTCATAGTCGGTATTTTGGCTTGCTTTAATCACTTGCCCGTCGTTTCTGAGGGGAGTTCTTTTTATTTTTTCATCCGCAGATTTCAGGAAACGCCGTGTGATTCGGCGACAGTCGCGCTGAGGTATGGAGCCTATTGATAGCTCTGAGTCCTAATGCTGACTGCGGATAAAATACCGATTGGATCGAATTCTCGATTCGTCAAACGCTTGTCGCGTAAACAAGTGGTATGGAATGATCCGGTCTGTGCGCGTCGCTCGTCGGATTCAACGTGTAGCCGAATGTTTTCAATTGTATGAAATAGGAATATCGGCTAACGCGTAGCCCGTGGGTTGTCCGTATCTCAATTTTCGCGACAGAAACTTGGATACAAAATTAGATGACAATTCAAAATAGATTAAGAAAGACAGTCCTTGCCGTAAAAGCAGGTTTGCTAGGATCGATGCCCTTTGTGGCGCTGGTGGCCAGTGCGGAGGAAGGGCATGAGCTTGAGCCCTACATTGTGGGGGCGACCCGGACGGAGCGAGTGGCTGATACTTTGGGAATCAGCGCTGACCTGCTGTTTGGGAGCGAGATTGACCGCAAGATGTTCCGCGACATGCGACACGTATTGTTCGATGTTGCGGGAGTCTATTCGCAGAGTGACGAAGCGCTCGGTTCAACTGCGGATGTCATGATTCGAGGTAACTCTGGTTCAAGGGTTCTGACGATGGTGGATGGGGCCAAGACCAACACGGCCATTTTTTCCAATGGGCGCTTCATAGCGGGTGCCAGTGGTTTCAATTTGGGCAGAGTGGAAGTCATCCGTGGAGCCCAGAGCACGCTCTATGGTTCAAGCGCGATTGGCGGCGTGATTCTGCTGGAAACCAGGAAAGGGCAAGGGGCCCCGAGTTATACGCTCACGAATGAGATAGGCTCGTTTAATAGTTTTCTCTCGGCCTTGCAGGGTCAGGGCGAACGGGGCGATCTCGATTTTTCGTTTCATGTGGCCAGCCAGGAGAGTGACAACGAGCTATATGACAATGAGGGAAAAATGAAGAGCTATTCCTTCCGTTTCGATTATGATGTGTCGGAGCACACCACCGTGGGTATTTCATCGCGAGGGGAGTTTACCGACTACAGTAATCCGGTGGGCGATTTGACCCCCCCTCCTTCGACTCGCGTACAAAGCGATACGATTGCGGTGAGTGCCTATCTTGAGACGAGTCGTGAAAACTGGATACAAAAATTTACTGCATCCTTGTTGGACGAGTATTATCGCCAGTCTGGATTTCTCTATATTGGGGATGCCGCGAATTGGTCACTCGACTGGCAAAATACAATTGATGTATCAGATGCGTTGAGACTGGTTGCAGGAACGACTTGGGAGCGACAGGAAGGAAACGACAATTCGTTTCCGGAAAGCGAAGGGGATAGCTGGGCACTCTTTGGCCAGGCGGAAATAGCGGCCAGCGATAGGCTCAATTTCGTGGTAGGAGCCCGTCACGACGATTATGAAATTGCGGGATCGAAAACGACTTGGCGGATCAATGGAGCTTGGGAGCTTCCATCCAGAACGAAGCTTCGTGCCGCAATGGGCACGGCCTTCCGGTCCCCAAATTTCTTTCGCTTGTTCTCCACCTCGAGCTTCGCTCAGGGCAATCCGGATTTGCGCCCTGAAGAAAGTAAAAGTTGGGAAATCGGTTTCGACCAGTATAACAAGAGCGGTAGATTGCGATTGGGTGCTACCTATTTCCAAAACGACATCAAGGATCTTGTGGTTTATCTCCCCACTACCGGATTCGACGGCACTTACACGAATCGGGACATTGCCGAGAACTACGGAATCGAAGCCTATGTGAGCTATCAAATGACCGAGAGCTGGCTGGCAAACGTGGCCTACACCTGGACGGAATCGAATGCGACAGACCTCAGCTTCGATTCGACTTCGCGGGTACCTGGGGTTCCTCGGCACCAGTTTAGCCTGAGTAATGACATTCGTATAGACGAGAAATGGTCGTTAGGCTCGAGTTTGAATTACGTACTGGGACGCGAGACCTTTGGGAGCTTGGATATCGACAACTATCTTCTGTTGAGAGGCTATTCCCGATACCGGTTCACTGATGCCGTTTCACTGACCGCGAGAATTGAGAACGCGCTGGACGAGGACTACACCGTAAGTGTCTCAAGCTTTTCCGGACGGGTACCGGCGAGAGGTTTTGCGGCTTTTGCTGGAATTGAGTGGCAGTTTTAGCTGGGAAAAGTATTTAAAGTCTAGTGAGCAGGAGAACGCGCCTTTTCAACAGTCCAGGCTCGATTCGTATTTACGAAGCGAGCGGCTTTGCTTGGCGTTGCCTTTTTGGTTTTGGAATTTTTTCTTTGATTCTCTGGGCTTGCGTAGTGGAAAATTCCACCGCGCTTGGGAAGCCTGCAGACCTCGCCTATGCCAAGAACTTCAGCATTGAGTATCATGAAACGCACAAGATCGTTACGGTCCGGAATATGTGGCGCGGCTCGGGGGACTTGACCTTTACTTATGCGTTGGTTCCGAGGGCGGGAGCAGTTCCGAAGCTCCCACCAGGAGTGCCGGTCATCCAAATTCCCGTTCAGCGAATATCGATTCTCGAGACGGTGTTTCTTGGGCATGTTCAATCGCTTGATCTCTATCGTGAGTTGGTAGGGTTAGCCGGTGTGAACTTCGCCTACGATCCGCTTGCTATTGAACAGGTGAAGAATGGATACACAAAGAAAATCCAAGTGGGTAGTTCGCTGGATGTAGAGTCATTGCTTTTGCTGAAGTCCGACCTGATTCTTACCAGTGCCATGGGAAACCCTCAATTCGATGCCCATCCGCAATTGGAACGGGCAAATCAGCCGGTCGTCATTACGGCAGGGTATATGGAAACGCATCCTCTAGGTCGCTCCGAATGGCTGAAATTCACAGCGGCATTCTTCGACAAAGAAGATGAAGCAAAGAGGATTTTCGACCAAATAGCGAAACGATACCAAGAGTTGCAACGCATTGCGTCTGAAGTGGTGTCCCGTCCGACCGTTCTTGCAAACGCCCCGTACGGTGGAACCTGGCACGTTCCAGGAGGCCAAAGCTACACGGCGCGAGCGGTCGAGGACGCTGGAGGGAATTATCTCTTCTCCGACGATCTTTCAAAAGGGGGGCTTCCCAAGGATTTTGAAAGTATATACCATCGGGCAGCCAAGGTAGACTTCTGGCTCCATCCGGGTCCGCATCGCGATTTGGATGGGCTGAAAAGCCAGGACCGTCGATTTACTCGATTTAGAGCGTTCGCAACGGGGAATGTATACAATAATACGTTACGAACCAATGGAAAAGGAGGAAACGATATTTGGGAGCGAGGCGTTCTTCACCCTGAGGAAGTGCTGGAGGACCTAATCGCTATTTTCCATCCGGAGCTGATTCCCGATCACTCGTTTCACTACTACGAGAAACTGCAATAGAGACAATTCGATGAGCGGTTACTGTACAGGAGCATCAAGCGAGAGGGGAGTCGAATGAATCGAGTTTCCCTTCTGCTGGTGGGATTAGTGCTCTTGAATCTGGGTGCTCTAATTCTGAACATTGGGCTCGGATCCGTTTCGATCTCCGTTGTGGATATTTGGGGGGCACTCGTTGCGAGGGAAAATGTCGATACGGTGTTGTCAGGAATCGTAGTGGAATTTCGTTTACCGCGGGCCTTAACCGCAATGCTTGCGGGAGCGGCGCTGTCGGTGTCGGGGCTAATGATGCAAACCGTTTTCCGGAATCCACTCGCGGACCCGTTTGTGCTGGGAGTGAATGGGGGCGCTAGTCTGGGGGTAGCGATTGCCCTGTTGGTTTTGGCTCCGTCGGGAGTGGCTTTGACTCAGAGTCTAAACCTGTCGGGTCATATTCTAGTGGTAGTGGCGGCATCAGCCGGAGCGGGAGCCGTCTTGATGGTCCTCCTTGTATTTGCGAGACGAGTGGATGTAATGTCCCTATTGATACTGGGATTAATGATAAGTTATGGCGTTGGAGCAATCGTGAGTATACTCATCTTCTACAGTATGGCCGATCGGTTGCAGTCTTTTTTCAATTGGTCGTTCGGGAATTTCGGAAGTGTTACCTGGACGCATTTTATCGTCTTTGCTCCATCGGTAGTTCTTGGGTTAGCCGCCGTCGTGCCACAGTTGAAGTCTTTGGATGCCTTTCTTCTGGGTGAGCGTTATGCCTCGAGCATGGGCGTAAATGTCAGGCGATCCAGGATACTGATTTTAGGAAGCGCATCCCTCTTGGCAGGAGTGGTTACGGGATTCTGTGGACCAATTGGCTTTGTGGGGATTGCCGCGCCTCACTTTTGCAGGCTCCTTTTCAGAACGCCTTCCCATCGGGTCCTCGTTCCTTCAGCGATCTTGTTTGGAAGTCTCATCGCACTCATTGCAGACCTGATTGCGAAGGCTCCCGGGATTGAGGCGACGCTTCCGCTCAATGCGGTCACTGCACTGATCGGCGCCCCGGTTGTGGTGGCTGCCCTTTTGAAACAGCGAAACCTGAGAAAGGTGTTTGGCGGATGAATAAGGAACGCTCCGTTTTAGAGACTTCAAACTTGTCCATTGGCTACGGTCAAGGAGGGAAAAAGGTTTCGGTAGTGGCAGAAGGTCTAAGCCTCAAGCTTCAGCAAGGAGAGCTGGTGTGTTTGTTAGGGCCCAATGGGGCGGGAAAATCGACGTTGATCCGGACGCTCGCAGGGATAGACAAACCTCTTGCCGGAAAGGTGTTGATGGAAGGGGTCGATGCCGGTTCGATGGCACCTAAAGAGCGAGCCCGATTGGCAAGCGTTGTATTGACGGATCAAGCACCTTCTGGGATGTTTACTGCTTACAGTGTGGTTGCTTTGGGCCGTCATCCGCATACGCGCTGGACCGGGGCCTTGCAGGATCAAGATCGCTCGCGCATTGAGTGGGCATTGAAGGTTGTAGGAGTGGAATCGCTTTCAGACCGGCAGATCGGTGAGCTAAGTGATGGCGAACGTCAGAAAGTGATGGTTGCGCGGGCGCTCGCTCAAGAGTCAAAAGTCCTGTTTCTCGATGAACCCACCGCGTTTGTGGATCTTCCTCGAAGGGTAGAGCTCATGCAGATTCTCAGAGATCTGGCCCATGAGCAAGGGCTTGCGATTCTACTTTCGTCTCACGACATGGATTTATCACTACAATGTGCCGATCAACTTTGGCTCATGAATTCAGAGGGAAAAATTGTAAAAGGATATCCCGAAGATTTAGCGTTAGGGAAACAAATTGCTCATGCGTTCGAAAGTGATGCGGTAAACTGGGATTCGGACGAGGGCTGCTTTCGGCTTCACCAAAAGCCCACTCGGCTGGCATTCTTGGAGGGAGCGGGAAGTATCGCGCTCTGGACCCGCCGGGCCTTAGCTCGAAAGGGTTACGGGATTGGGAGCGTCGAACAGGCCGAGTTAGAGGTGATCGTTACTCATCTGAATGGGTATCCCATTTGGAGGGTAGGGATAGGGGGTGCCTGGAAAACCTTCGATTCACTAGAGTCAATGTTTAGTTGGATCGATTCGCACCCGTGACCCACAGATAGGGATTGCTTTGACCTTGAGCTGACCAGAAGATCATCATCCATGAAGGGAAAGATTTCTACCAAGCGGGGCGATACAGGAACGACAGGAATTGTGGGCGGTGACCGTGTCGACAAGGATGATATCAGGATCGAGTGTTTGGGCGAACTGGATGAGGCGAATAGCTCATTGGGACTATTGCGATCCAAACTAGGGGCGGATCACGACTGGGAGGAGGGGTTGAGACGTATCCAAACGGAACTGATGAACTTGATGTCGCATGTAGCGACGCCAAGCTCGTTTGTGGAGAAGCCAAAGACTCCCCTGCCGAAAGATTCAGCCAATTGGATGGAAGCGTGGATGCAATCGATCGAGCAATCGCTTTCTTCGGCTACCGAGTATTTTCTTCTGCCGGGAGGAAGTGAGATTTCGGCCTTGTGTCATGTATGTCGCACACAAGTACGCCGTGCGGAACGCCGGCTGGTGAAACTCAATAGAATCGATTCGATTGAGCCATCCATTCTGCAGTTCGTAAACCGCCTTTCCGATTTGCTGTTTAAACTTTCGAGGCAAGAGCAGCAGCGGAGCGGGATTGACGAAGTCCGCTGGCGACTGTTCGCCGGTGAGAAGGAGTAACGATTCGTGCACAAAAAAGCTGGGAGCGATAGTCGCCCCCAGCTAAGTTCCCCTTACTGATATAAGTGTATTACGAATTGCGAGCGAAGCCGGGACGGAACCCAAGGTTCAGCTGGCGCAAGTCTCGGGTAGATGCCAGCAGCTCGTTTGGTTCGAGAATTTGATTCGCGTTGGTGTCGTGACCCTTCAGCAGAAATGCAGCGGCGTCTTCAGGCATGGGTGACAAGGTGATGAAGCCATTGTCGCTTTTCTCTGGCGAGATGAGGCCCTTTTCAGCCATGGCGTCGCGATGTTTACGAATGGCCTGGTTCTTTTGTGCATAAAGGGCTTCGATCGATTTCGCGAGCTCTACATTGTTGAGCGCTCCGTCGTGATCCTGGTCGTGGTTGCCGATCATGCTGGCAACGATCGATTCGGGTGTGGGACGATCTTTGATTGGGTTGCCTGATTCCGCAAAGGACGCGGTGGTGGCGATGAGAGCTGCGATTGCGGCGATGGTGATTTTCTTGGTGTTCATTTTATTAATTCTCCTGTTGTTAATTGTTTTGTTTTTCAAGGGACCGAAGAGATGTTCTTCGTTTTGTATGTGCCTATTAAACCACAGGAAGATTACAGGATTCTGGCGCCTGGATTACACTTTTGTAATGTAGCCGTTTTTTGACCTGAAAACGGAAGAAAAGGGCGTTCTCCGTCCCTGAGTCGCTCATTTAAAGTAGGACGGGCAACCTGCCTGTGCTACTTTTTACAGGGAAGATTGCCTAGGTAGGTCGAGAGTGTCCGAGCGTACCGCTTTGGTTGAGCTTCTAACGCGGCACGCCCGGAGGTCGTTGCCCTACCATTTTCCCAAAAAGACGGATTGTAGGGATTTCTTTTGTAGGGCCAGCGCTTGCGCTGTGCCGCGTTGTTCGATTACACGTCCTCTCGGGCATTGCGGCATAGCGCGAGCGCTAGCCCTACGGCAATCGTTGTGGTAAAAATGCGAAAAGACCGGAAGCGATATTCGCTTCCGGCCTTTATACCCCTTTCCCTTCAGGCGTTTCCCCAAACGCCTTTGAAATTTGTAATCTACGAACGACTCCCGAAATTGGGGCGGGTTCCCAAATTCAGCGTGGGCCAAATACGGGTGGACTCCATGAGCTCTGCCGCTCCCAGAACCTGGTCCTGATTGGAGTCAGCCCGGCTGATGAGTATAGCGGCTCCATCTTCCGGCAGCAGCGAGAGGGTGATGATCCCATTCCTTGATTCGTAGTCGGAAATCATTCCCGAGCGGATCAGCGTGTTACGGTGATCGCGGATCGCGTTTTGTCTAAGCTCATAGAGAGATTCGATTGAGGCCGCGAGCTCGGTGGCGTTTAAGGCGCCGTCGTGGTTCTCGTCGTGGTCGGCGATCATGTTCGCAACGATTTGGGTCTTATTCGGCATTTGTTTCTTGAGGCCGACTGGGTTCGTTTCCGCGAATGATGCGGTGGCGGCGATTAAGGTTGTGATGGTGATGATGGCTAATTTTTTTGCGTTCATTTTGGAATTCTCCTATTGGTAATTGTTTTTCGAGGGGATCGAAGAAGTGTTCTTCGTTTTGTATGTCCCTAGTAAACCACAGGAAAATTACAGAAGCTGATCCATTGGATTACGGGATTGTAATCTTTGGAATTCTGGCAGTTTGCTTTGTCTGATATACTTGTTAAGTCGCTTAAATACAATATGTTAAGATTTTAATAGAGATTTTTGCCTTTTTTGAAAAACGTCGAATAAGGGCACAAAAAAAGCCGAACCGCGAAGGTTCGGCTTTCCGAAATAGGGGAGTTGCCCTCGCGGGCAAGAAGATCAGAAGTCGAGAATTAGCGATCCCCTCCGCCACCTCCTTGAGGCCGGCCTCCGCCTTGGCCTCCAGCGGCGCGGCGCTCTCTGGCTTTCGCTCGTTGTTCGGCGATTCGTTTGCCGATTGCTCCGACTTGCTTAATTTGCTCGGGAGACAGAAACGCGCTGAGCTCTTTCTGATAGGTTTCGCCATTGGTGGCCCTTAGCGCGTCAAGTTCCGCCTTTTCCGCTTTGATTTTTTCAATTATGGCCGGGTCCAAGTCGGATTTGCCGATGTACTTCTTGTTCTTGTTCTGAAACGTGCGCACTTTGCTGGCCCATTTCTCGACGCGGCGGGTATTGGCGGTAAATGCCTTTTTGAAAGCGGCTTTGTCTTTGCCCTCGAGCTCCAACTGTCGGATGTAGATTGCGGTGGGATCTTGTTGCCCGCGCGGACCTCCGCCGCCCCCGCCCCCTCGTTGCTGGGCCAGCGAAGCAGTCGAGAGGAGTGAGATCAAAGAGAGGGAAATGAAGGTGAACAGTTTGATGCGAATACGTGGGTTCATAAGGGTTAGGGGGTTGTGGGGAAAGGTTGTCTGGTTCGTAAACCGGTTCGTGCAAGTGGAGATTTTCTAAATTGAATGCGTTCTAGCAAGCTCGAAGATTGGGCGGTTCATGGGGGATGGCTGCCCTTGTTTTTGGATTTGCCGTGGACCCGTTTGATGAAGATATTGGGTTTCCGTTATTCCATTTCTGAACGCCATTTACCAATGATGAATCGAATTCCTGCCCTTCTGTTAGCGCTGATTACTGGTTCCGCCGTTTTTGCGGAAACCTGCACCGTAATGGTTAAACGATACGGGGAATTGCCTGGGGGCGAAGCCGTCCAGATCTACCGTTTGAAGAACGCGAACGGAATGATCGCGGAGATTACCAATTATGGTGGGATCGTCACTCGATTGACCGCCCCGGACCGGAAAGGACGGCAGGAAGATGTGGTGCTCGGCTACAACCGCTTGGAGGACTATCTGAAGACAACGCCGTATTTCGGAGCGATTGTGGGTGTTTACGGGAATCGTATCGCTGATGGAAAGTTCGAGCTGGAAGGGAAAAGCTACCAACTGACGAACAATAGCGAGGCCGGAGGAGTGCCCGTGCACCTCCATGGGGGAACGAAAGGGCTCGACAAGGTCCTTTGGAGTGGCCGTCCATCGGTCGGTCAAAACAGTGCCAACCTGATTTTGAACTATATTCACCCCGACGGAGCGGAAGGGTATCCCGGAAACATTCGCATCCGCGTCGTCTATCGGCTGACCAACGATAACGAGCTCGAGGTATCCTATCGAGCGACCACTGACAAGGCCACGATTATCAACCTATCGCATCATTCCTATTTCAACTTGCACGGCGAAGGCAAGGGAACGCCGCTTGACCATCAATTGATGATCAACGCAGACCACATTACCCCGATCACCGCAAAGATGATTCCGACTGGCAAACTGATGCCTGTGAAGGGGACTCCGTTTGACTTCACGAGCCCGGCGGCTCCTGGAGATCTCATCTACCAGGACCATCCTCAGTTGGAGCTCGGAGGCGGATTTGACCACAACTGGGTTTTGAGACGGGAAGGCGAAGGGCTGGAGTTGGCGGCAACCGTTTACGAACCGGAGAGCGGCCGTTTCATGGAAGTGCTCACAGAGGAGCCCGGGATCCAGTTCTACAGCGGGAATTTTCTCGATGGTTCGATTGTGGGCAAGAGCGGGGTCCGTTACGAGTACCGAAGTGGCTTTTGCCTGGAAGCGCAGCATTACCCGGATTCCCCGAATCACGCCCATTTCCCCTCTACGACGCTGAAGCCCGGTGAAATCTACAGTACTAAGACGGTCTATCGTTTTAGCGTCCGGTAATGTGTGGCCCTTTACATGGAATTGGATCGGTATCCGGTTGCTGTTACGGGCGCATTAAAATCTTGCGGATAGTCTCTTGGTGGCGCGTTTTTGGAGGAGCCCCAAGGGTTCTCTTTATTCCTCTATTTCTTTTGCTCTATGTTCTCCTTATTCTCCTTTGTCGCCTTCACGGGTCTGGTTGCGGTCGTTTCCTATCTGAAAACGCGCAACGACGACCACGCCCATGGTAAAAGCTACTTTCTCGCGGGCAACACGCTGACGGGGTGGGTCATCGCCGGCTCGTTGATGCTGACCAATCTTTCGACCGAGCAGCTGATCGGGCTGAACGGGAATGCCTACACTCACGGCGCCCAAGTGATGGCGTGGGAGATCATTGCGGCCTTCGCTATGGTCGTGATGGCGCTGTACTTTTTCCCGAGATACTGGAAAGGGCAAATTGCCACGGTCCCGGAATTCCTGGAACGGCGTTTCGACAAGCAGACGCGCCGCATATTGGGAGTGGTTTTCATGTTTTCGTTGGTGACGAATATGTTGCCGTTTGTTCTCTACTCAGGAGCGATCGGGATGAATACGCTGTTCGGCGTGCCGGAGCTTCTAGGAGTGGGTGATACGGCTTCGATTTGGATCATGGTCTGGGCGATCGGAATCGCGGGTGGTATTTATGCGGTTTTCGGTGGCCTGAGAGCGGTTGCGATTTCAGACTCGATCAACGGGCTGGGGCTTTTGGTCGGGGGGCTGCTCATTCCCATTATGGGTCTGGTCGCTCTGGGAGACGGAAGTATCCTAGCTGGTTGGGGAACCATCGTGGAGAATATCCCGGAAAAGCTCGATCCGATCGGAAAGCCGGGGGAGAACATTCCGTTCAGCACCTTGTTTACCGGGATGGTACTGATCAATGTATACTATTGGTGTACGAACCAGTCGATCGTGCAGCGGACCTTTGGGGCCAAGTCGCTCAAGGAAGGGCAAAAGGGAATTCTCATCGCATCGTTTCTCAAATTGGCAGGTCCGTTCTACCTCGTTCTACCTGGAATTATCGCCTATCAAATGTTTGGGCCCAACCTCGCTAAACAGGACATGGCCTACCCGGAACTCGTAGCAGCGGTTCTGCCGCCCGCCCTTGTAGGGTTTTTCGGAGCGGTCATTTTCGGCGCGATTCTCAGCTCGTTTAACAGTATTCTGCACAGTTCCTCCACGCTGTTTGGATTGGATATCTACCGCGGCATGATAAAGCCCGAGTCGACCGACGAAGAAACCGTAAAGGTGGGTAAGCGTTTTGGAATCGTCATGGGCCTGATCGCAATGTCATTGGCCCCTTTCATTGGGAAAGCGGAAGGGCTGTTCGATTTGATGAAGAAGCTGGCGGCTGTCACCAATGTGCCGATACTGGCGATTATAGTGATGGGTATGTTGACTACGAGTGTTTCGACCAAGGCGGCTAAAATCTCTCTTTTTGTTGGAATGGGGCTTTTCGTTTTGCTCAGCTGGATAATGGGGAATGTCGTATTTGGAGTAGAAATACACTGGTTGCACATTGCCGGAGGTAACTTTGTGATTATTTGCGTTCTTATGTTGATTTTGAGCAAGGTGTATCCCTCGTCAAAATTGGCAGAGTCCGTGGTCCTCGCTCCGGAAACGGAAGGAGCTTGGCGATTGGCGAAGGGGCTTGGGTTTACAGTAGTCGTATTGGTGTTCCTAATCTACTCTTTCCTTCACAACCTGGGAAGTTCCTAGAGCATTTTACAACGGGTCGGGGCTAGTCTATGATGGGAGGTCGTCTGTGCGAAAGCTCACGTCGTAGGGCTAGCGCTCGCGCTACGCCGCGTTAGGCCCCATCGAGACTCTGCCTACGCGGCATAGCGCAAGCGCTGGCCCTACGGTTTAGTTGGCGGCTCCCCTGTTGGCGCGATTGTTGATCGCGTGGGTGCTCGGAGATCACCCGCTACCATCGATCCTTCTACCGCTTCATCTTGGCGACGACCGGTTCGGAGAGTGTTCGCATGCGTTCGATATCCTCGAGTACTGCAGCGGTGTCGCCGTACACGGGCGAAATCCCTAGACTCTCCATCTGCTTCTGGGCGTCCGGAGATTCGGTTGCCGTCTTTAATGCCTGGCGCAACACGTCCAGTTTCTCAGGATCGGTGCCCTTTGGCGCCAGCCAGATTCTGGATTCGTTCAGTACAATGTCGATGCCGCTTTCTTTGGCAGTGGGCGTATCCGGTAAAAGGGGACTGCGAGATTCAGAAAATAGAAGTAGGGGGCGTATTCCGGATTGGCTGAAATTGATGAGTGCTAGGGATGAAAAAATGCTAATGTCCGTATGTCCCCCGAGAATGGATGCCAGTCGTTTAGAGCCGCCTCCGGCATTTACAATCCGGAATTCGAATCCTGCCTTATTCCCGAGGATCATGGGGATGATATGGGTGGCAGTTCCAATTTCCGTCGCCAATTTCATGGAGCCGGGTGCTGCTTTGGCTTGTTTAATGAGTTCCGAAACCGAGGTTATGCTGGAATCAGCTTTTACTCCCATTCCGAGTTCTGTGTAGCCGGTCATAGCGATAATCTCGTAGTCATTGTGATCGTAGTTGGTTATGCCCATGAGCTTCGCCGAAATCAGAGCGTTGGGATTCCAAATGCCGATAGTGTATCCATCGTTTGGGGAATCCTTTATTTTTCGTGTCCCCACCGCTCCACCTGCTCCGGGTATGTTGACGATAACCAGTTTTTCAGGCAGTATACCTTCTTCCTGTATCGCCCGTTGAAAGATACGGGCTATCGTGTCATGGCCCCCTCCGGCTGCGGTCGGTACAATGATCTTGATAGGCTGGTCTGGGTAGGAAGCCCAAGCGGGTGTGATTGAAAGGATTGTGGAAACGATAAAGAGTAAGGTGGGTTTCATCGAACTGGGTATTGCTTGGTTAGGTTTGTAGGACTACTTTTTGCTTAGAATGTATCCAATAATTAGATGTCTCTAATGAAATTAGAATGTAGGGCGGGTCGAAGACCCACCGATTGGGCTGAATGTCGCCTCCTCCTTCGCGTAAAGCTTCGGCTGGACGCGGTCATCCACCGACTTGTCGGGGTCTATGACGCGACGACCTACAACAAATAGTGTAAGCATGTGGGAATTTGTTTTAGACTTATTAGACGCTCTCATTGGCCGACTTGGGTTAGGCCTGGCTAAGGCCGCGACGAGCATGTAACCGACTCTGCGCTTACTAGAATCTAATTTCCAGTGTAAGCTGGGTTTGGAGTTGGGAGCCGGGCCGAGGTTTCTTTCTGAATAGAAGCGAGTTTGGTTAATAGCGCTTTCAGTTTCTCGGGATGAGATTGGGCGAGATTGTTCTGTTCTCCAATGTCGTTACTCAAATCGTAGAGCTCCGCCTCGCCGTAGTGATAAAACTGGATCGCTTTCCAGTCTCCGACGCGAATGGCCGCTCCAGGCTTCCACATGGACCCGTGGTAGTGCGGGTAGTGCCAATAGAGAGTGTCCCTCTCTACGGATTTGCCTTGAATCGCGTTGACCAAGCTGACCCCGTCTTTGTGAAGTTTGGGCATCAATTTATAGCCCGCGAGTTCAAGCATCGTAGGAAAATAGTCCATGCTGATTGCGGGTACGTCGGAAACGAGTCCTGCCTTGCTGATCCCGGGAGCCCGGATAATCAGCGGAACACGTATCCCGCCTTCGTAGCACCATCCTTTTCCGGCCCGCAAGGGTAGAACAGATGTGGGTCCGGGAGTCGCCTTCGTGGTAAGCCCACCGTTGTCAGACGTGAAAATGACCACCGTGTTCTCGTCGAGCCCCTTTGCGTGAAGCGCGTCGAGGATGCGGCCGATGTTGTCGTCCATCGACTTTGCCATGGCAGCGTACTTTGGATCGTCCTGTCGGGAGCGTGTTTTGCCGTCGCGCTCCGCAATGGGGTCAGCGGATCCCGTTAGCATTTTGGCCTTTTCGGTAAAATAGGCGTCGTACTGGTCGCAACCCTGGATGGGTGTGTGAACCGTGTAGAACGATAAATAGAGGAGAAAGGGCTTCGAGGCATCGCGGTAGTCGAGGAATTCGATCGATTCGTCGGCGAGGCGGTCGGTCAGATAGTAGTCGTCTGGCTTGTCCTCCAGTCTGGGGTTGTTGAAGGGAGCGTAGTAGCCGCCAGGAGGGCTGCCTTTGTGGTGGCCACCCTTGTTGATATCGAATCCCTGATCCTCGGGGAAGTGACCTTCGTCTCCTAAATGCCACTTGCCCGCGTAGAAAGTCTGGTAGCCCTTTTTTTTGAATGCCTCCGCCAAAGTGGTCTCTTTCAAATCCAAATTGTCACGATCCTCGGGAGCGATGAGCTTCGGGTCCTTTGCCACGGCTCCGGGAATCCAATCGGTAATGTCGACCCGTGAAGGGTAGCGACCGGTCATGATGGCGGCTCGAGTAGGCGAACACACGGGGGATGCCGCATAGGCATTGGTAAAACGGACTCCCGAAGCTGCCAGTTCGTCGATCCGCGGCGTTTCGTAGAAGTCGCTCCCGTAGCAACCCAGATCTGGCCACCCGAGATCGTCAATCAGGATGAATAGGAAATTGGGTTTGGAAGAGGCTTTCACCGCTACGGTGCCGTTTACAAGCCCGATTGCAATGAGGGCGAGGGCAATGGGGAGGAGGTTTTTTATGGGTGTTCTCATTTCTGTTTTCGAAAAGCTTTCGAGTTTGCGGGTTAAGGACGAGCCCTTGGGCTTCATGTATCGGTGATTGGGAAATAGGGAGCAATCGTAATTCTGAGGCCGTCGCAGCGACCTCTTGTTACGAGTAACAAATTACAGGAGTTCCGGTCTGATTTGGACAGGCTACCCTTGCAACTTTCTTAGGGAGGTCTCTACATTGCTTCCCACGATTACTTTACTATCTTATGAAACGACCTTTTTCGACCAGCCTAATTGCCTCTCTCGTTCTCGCTTTCATCGCCTCAGCTTCTGCCAGCGAACGTCCCAACATCGTCTACATATTGGCGGACGACTTGGGTTGGGGGGATCTGAGCCTTTATGGGCAAACGCATTTTGAAACCCCGAATATTGACCGGATCGCGAAGGAAGGGATCCAATTCATGCAGCACTATTCTGGCAGCACTGTGTGTGCCCCGTCACGTTCGTGTTTGATGACGGGATTGCATACCGGTCATACTCCCATTCGTGGAAACTTTGAGGTCAGGCCCGAAGGCCAGATGGCCCTGCCGGCAGAATCGGTGACCATCGCGGAAATTCTGCAGGACGAGGGATATGTCACAGGAGCCTTCGGAAAGTGGGGACTGGGATTTCCCGGTTCGGAAGGAGATCCGATTAATCAAGGGTTTGACGTGTTTTTTGGATACAATTGCCAGCGAATCGCGCACAACTACTATCCTTACCATCTGTGGTCGAGCGGGAAACGATACCCTTTGACGGCCAACGAAGGAACCCATGAAGGCGTCTACGCGCCCGAACTCATTCAGGAAAAGACGCTCGAATTCATTGAAGAAAACCAGGACAAACCGTTTTTCTGCTTTGTCCCGCACGTGATTCCTCACGCCGAGTTGTTTGCTCCCGAACGGTACATGGCCCGCTTTCGCGGAAAGCTGTTGCCGGAAAAGCATTACGAGGGAACGGACGAAGGAGAGAACTATCGAAATGGTGGATACGGCACGCAACCAGAAAGCCATGCGGCCTTTGCGGCCATGATAACGATGCTAGACGACCATGTAGGGCAAATTTTGGACAAGCTTAGCAATCTCGGTATAGAGAAGAACACGCTCGTCATTTTCACCTCGGACAATGGGGCCCATATGGAAGGTGGCGCGGATCCGGACTATTTCGATAGCAATGGTCCCTTTAGGGGCCACAAGCGCGATCTCTACGAAGGGGGAATCCGAGTCCCCATGTTGGCCCGCTGGATGGGGAAGATCGAGGCAGGGACTAAAACGAGGCACGTCTCCGCTTTTTGGGATGTCCTCCCTACAGTTTGCGATTTAGCGGGAATCGATGTACCCAAGGGGATCGATGGCGTTTCGTTCGCTCCTACGCTGCTCGGAACGGGAGAGCAGAAAAAGCACTCGCACCTGTATTGGGCGTTTCATGAAAGAGGGGGTCGTGTTGCAGTCCGTAAAGGTGACTGGAAGCTGGTTAAGTACAATGTCGACAAGGATATCGATGCGGCCTGGGAACTATACGATCTTTCCATCGATATTGGCGAGTCGCGTAACGTGGCGGCACAGCATCCTGAGCTCGTGAAGGACCTAGCGAAAATCGCCGAAAAGTCCGAAGTGCCATCACCAGTGGAAAAGTTTAGGTTCCAAAATCCGATCAACTAGCCTAGCAAGAATTATCATGGAATATCGCCCTTTGACTTCTCGAATGCCCGTCGCGCTGATCGTTTTGGTCGCTCTTTTGGCAACAGGATGCCAATCCGTTTACTATGGAGCGATGGAGAAGATGGGTACGCACAAGCGTGACATCCTGGTAGATCGCGTAGAGGAAGGCAAAGAGGCCCAGGAAAACGCCAAGGCCCAGTTTGCGAGTGCGTTCGAAGAATTTGTAGCCGTCTCCAATGTTGAATTGGGAGATTTGAAATCCGCGTACGAGCGGTTGCAGGATTCTTTCGATCGAAGCGAAAAACGGGCAAAGGCGGTTTGGGACCGGATCGATTCCATAAAAAGTGTCTCCAAGGCGCTCTTTAAGGAATGGGAGGCGGAACTGACGCAATATTCGAATCAGGAATTGCGGCGAGCGAGTCAGGACCAGATGAACCAAACTAAAATCCTCTATTCGAAACTGATCGATGCCATGGAGGGAGCCGCCCACAAGATGGATCCCGTTCTCAGCGCGTTTCGCGACCAAACGCTGTTTCTTAAGCACAACTTGAACGCTCAAGCGATTGCGGCATTGAATAAGACGACTTTGGGAATGCGCAGCGAAGTGGATTCCTTGATACAGCAAATGTCTCGATCGATTGAGGAGGCCAACTCCTTTATTACGAAAATGCGAGCCGGCCAGTAGTTAGTCTGCCGGTAAGCAGGTTCCGTTGCGTAGATTCTCAGTGGGGCAATTGCGTTCGTCTTTTTAAAAAGCGCAATGGTAGGGCCCGACGTCGCGGCGAGACGCAGAAGAGGAGTTGAAGATTGTGGGATGGTGAGACTTCTGCCTGAGAGGCGTATTCACTGCCCTTCGTGGCGGATCGGAATTGGAGGCGCTTCCATCGTTTGCCGTCTTCGGACCAAGGTGACCAGAAGGCCGCGTTGAGGCGCGGTCGCCCAAACCGCCCCGAATACGATTCCAGCGATCACGGTCATGCCACCGGCAATGGAGGCGTTGAGCCAGGTTGCGAGATGGAAGCCGAGCAAGGCGTAGATCGCTCCAAATAAAGTGGAAAGCACTAGCGCTAGAGGGAGTCGGTCAGTCAGCATCAAAGCGGTGGCTCCGGGAAAGATGATCATCGCGATCACCAGCACGACTCCGACTGATTCGAAGGAGCTGACGATTACGATGGAAAGAAAAAGAGTGAGTCCGTACTGGTAACGAGTCGGGTTGATGCCGAGCGAGGCGGCCAGGCCTGAATCGAAGGAGGTGACGAGCATTTCCTTAAAGAAGGCAAAGAGGAGAACGACGGCGATCAAGGCAATGATTGCCATGCGGACCACCGGTTCGGGGCCGATTTCGATCCCGCCAAAGTGAGCGACCTCTTGAAGCGGAATGAAACCAAGTTCTCCATACAGAACGCATTCTGCATCTAGGTCTACTTTGTCTGCGAAAACAGAGATGAGTATAACGCCTACTGCGAATAGACTCGAAAACACGATTCCGATCGCCGCGTCCGGCTTGATGCGCGAGGTGTAGCGGATGGCTTCGATCAAAGCGACCGTGACGACACCCGCTATTACCGCTCCGAGCATCATGGGGAAAGTGTCCCGTGAATGGGTGAGGAGGAAAGCGAGGGTGATGCCCGGCAAAAGGCTATGGCTGATAGCATCACCCACAAGGGCCATCCGTCGCAGGATGACAAAGCAACCGACGAGTCCGCAGGTCCCAGCGACCAGAAATCCCATCAAAACAATCCAGAACGAATTGCTCGAGTATTCACTCCACGGTTGAACAAAAACCGTGTGCCAATCAAAAGGTGGAAAAAATTGTTCGCGCACGGTCTAGAATTGAAGGGTTGAGAATCTAACGGTAGCGGGCGATCTCCGAGCGCCCACCCGATTGACACGACTATGGGCGCTCGGAGATCGCCCGCTACCAAAGTTCACAAAGGTTGGGCGGCTTATCCCTAAGCAGATGCCACGGTTGTGTTGGGGTCGAAAGGTATTTAGCCCGACAACAAATTCGTTTGTGAAACATTCTGTCATGGAAATTAGTTTACGCAATGATCTGGTCTCTTCTTGGTATGAGACGGCCATGGGGATCGTGAATTGGGTTTTCCAGGCGGGCTTCTAAACGTTTAACGATACTTTCGCCGATGATGTGTTCGATCTCTTCCGCGTCGTCGTGGACATGGTCGCTCTCGTAACTGGCAGCGTTGGTCAAGTAAAGTTCCCAGAGCCGATGATTGCGAACGATTTCACAAGCACGATACCAGCCTTCTTTGGTCAGTTTGAATCGTGCCTGGCCACTCAACGCGGGAATTTTCGAGTCGATGAGCCAATTGGCCATATCCGCTTTAACGAGATTGCGAATCTCCTTTTCGATCGCAGGCAAATTCGAATTTCGTTCCACCGCGAGTTCGCTCACCTCAAACTCTCTCTGCTCAAAATTGGAATTCTCGCAAAGATAGAAAACGGATTTGAGCGTATTCTCCAGGGCGATACGCTGCCGTTGTCGCCGTCGTCGCAATATTTTAGTGAGAAGCCCGTGCCGTGGGCCAAAGAAGAGGGCGAGGACGAAAATGAGGGTCGCCCCGAGGACAATGAGGGGTCCGGTGGGCAGATTGTTTGAAAGATAGGATACGAAGGCTCCTAGGACGCCGGAAAGCATTCCGAAGCCCGCTGCCAGAACCAACATCCAGTGCATGCGGTCCGTGAGCAAAAAAGCGGCTGCTGCAGGTGTGATGAGTAGTGCCGAAACGAGTACCACCCCTACCGCCTGAAGCGATACGACAATTGCGAACGTAAGCAACGCCATGAGCGCGTAGTGCAGGATCTGCACGGGCATGCCGATTGCGTGAGCGAACCCCTTGTCGAAGCTAATCGCGAGAAACTCTTTGTAGAACAGGAGAATCAGAACGACCGTAAGGAGGGATATGATACTGAGAAGCCTTATGTCTCCCGTTGAGAGGGCAGCGGCTTGGCCAAAGAAGAACTTGTCTAGGCCGGACTTGTTGCCCATCGCCATGTTCTGAATGACCGTGGTCATGCAGATTCCCAGACCGTAGAACCCGGCTAGAACCATCCCCATAGCGCTGTCTTCTTTGAGGTGAGTCGTTTGTTTGATCCAGCCAACTAAGGCCACTCCAAGGATTCCCGCTGCGGTCGCCCCTATGAAAATTGCCCAAGGATCCTTGGACGCGTTCCAGAGAAACCCCAAAGCCACGCCGGGCAGAACCGCGTGGGAAAGGGTGTCGCCGAGCAGGGAGAGTTTTCTTACTACCAGGAAGCTGCCCAGG
>JAUHWE010000403.1 GCA_030424825.1 Verrucomicrobiia bacterium | reverse complement strand
GGTTCTTCGGGGTATGGACTTTTTGGTGATGAACTTCATAACGGCTTAACTAAAACGAGTTTGCGGCAATCGAGTGACCTAGGTCGGTTTGCCTCATTTGAAACGGGACGCTCTTGGCGATCCCCAGAACCAGGGAGGAAAACTTGTAGTCATTCGCTTCCACTTCTTTCACGATCTGCCTGACAGCAGGCGCATCATGGGCTTCAACGCCCCTACCGAGCGCGAATATAAGCATTTTTTCGCTCAAAGCGCGAACGAAAAGTTCGGGCCGCTCCAAGAGCCCGTGCTCAAGCTTCTCTACTCCTGCGAACACGCTCCCATCGGGCAGTCCACCCGACACATCAATCACAGCGCCCCCTTCGTACTCTCTCCACCGGCCAACGGCATCGAAGTTCTCCAACGCAAACCCAACCGGATCCATCAGGTTGTGACAACTAGCGCACGCGGGGTTCGCCCGGTGCTCGGCTAGTTGCTCCCTCATCGAAAGCGTCGCATCCACTTTGTTCTCTTCAAGTGCGGGAACGTCCGGCGGTGGTGGTGGCGGTGGCGTTCCAATGATGTTCTCAAGCACCCAGTTACCTCGTATAACTGGGGAAGTTCGCGTCGCGTAAGACGTGACGGTAAGAATGCTGCCTTGTCGCAGCAACCCGCCGCGATTGTGCTCCGGTTCGAGATCAACGCGGCGGAATCGACTCCCCGCTACATTGGGAATTCCGTAGTGGTGAGCCAATCGTTCGTCGAGAAATGTGTAGTCCGACTTAATCAACTCCAAGACGCTTCGGTCTTCTCTCATCACACTTTCAAAAAACAGCTCTGTTTCCCTACGGAACGACTGCCTTAAATTATCATCAAAATCCGGATACAATCTCAAATCAGGAATGACTGCCTCTAAGTTCCGCAAGTGCAGCCATTGACTAGCAAAATTCTCAACCAGATTGACCGCCTTCGGATCCTCAAGCATTCGTCTTGCTTGTGCCTTTAGAACAATTGGGTCACCCAGCTTCCCCGCGATCGCCAAATTGAGTAACTCCTCGTCGGGAAGGCTGCTCCAAAGGAAAAAAGACATTCGGCTCGCTAACTCCAAGTCGCTAATACGGTAGGCCTCGCCGGGCTTCGCGCCCGCTGGGTCTTTCTCTACTCGAAACAGAAACTCTGGGCTCACGAGAATCGAGCTTAAAGCCATCTCTATCCCGGACTCAAACCCACCCTCTTCCTTACCTTCCTTGAAGAACTTCATAGGGCGCTTGAGGTCCGCATTGGATATTGAGCGACGATACGCCCGCTTCATCAGGTTCGCGATGATCTCGCGAGCGACCGACTCCTCCTCACTCGAATCAGAAGGATGCTTGATGAAAATCTTCTTCCGGCTAGGAGTATCGCCGACACCTTTTGCCTCAAATGGACCGGTAATGGAAATTTGGTATACCGCAGGTGTAAGGCGTGGGTGACGGTGATGATTAAAATGCGCTCGGAAGGGTTCTCGTTTGATTTCCAACAAGGAGTACGGAGTCTTCAGAAAAGTCACCCCCAACTTACGTGGTCCTGCTTTCGCGCTGAATCGCGTCTTCAAGTGCTTATCCAACTGGCTATGGTCTTTCTGGCCCTTGGGTGGATTTATGGTGAAACGCTTCACTAGCGAGCGATCCAGAAGGATCTCCATTTCGTGTTCCTCCCGCAACCCTTCCACGTGCTCGTTGCGATCCCGGGTCAAAAGCACTTCAATTTCGTATTCACCATCTTGAGGGAATGTGTAGTCGATGACCGCACCGCCACGTGTACCGATCGGTAGGCCGTCGACATGTTTCTCCTGAGTAACATCTGGACGGATACGATAGGTATCTCCTCTCGGAGAGCGATAAGGCGTCCCTACCGCCAGACGGCTAATTTTCTGGGCAGCCGAAATATATCGGTCCAGCAAGCTCGGGGAAAGCGCTCCCACGGTGACATTGTCAAAACCGTGGCTTTCATCGTCTTTTGGGAGCAGCGTTTTCGCATCGATATTGACTGCAAGCAGATCGCGAATCGCATTCTGGTATTCTGTCCGATTCAATCTGCGGAAGGTTTCTACACGGCCGGGCTTCGGATGGAGGGCAGCGTGTGCGTCCAGCGATTCGGTAATCGACGCGAGCACTGCATTGTAAGTTGCTTCGTTCGGACGTTTTCGGTCCGCTGGAGGCATTTGACGGGACTCCAAACGCTTGACCACTTTCTCCCACAATTCGGGATCGCTTTCCGGATCATCGAGCGAAATCCCTTCCAAGACTAAATCCGCTTTTCGCTCCTCATCATTGTGACAACTCACGCAGTACTGGTTAATCAACCCGTGTTTCGAAGAAATAACCGGCTCCCGCTCGACTCCCTTTTCCGACAGTCTGACCAACTTTGTTTCCAGCCATTCTGCGACAGAGTCATATTCTGATTCCTGCGGGCGCTTCACATCTGACTCATCCTCTGGCGGCATTTCCCGCTCGCGGAGCATCCAAGCGACCTCGTCCCACACTTCAAAGTGCTCACCCACCCCCTTTGACAGCAGAGACTCGAGATCAAGCTTTCCCTTTTTCTTCTCGGGATTGTGGCAACTCACGCAGTACTCATTGACGAAATCGATCAGCGAATCATCGAGCTGGAATTCTTCTCCTGCCACGTTCATGGCGATGAAAAGTGCAGAAACCCCGCAAAACGCAGGAGAGAACCTTACGAATGAGGCAACTGGTTTGCGAGTCGGGCAGAGCATTTTAGGAGATCGCAGGGGTTAAACGAGGTAGGAGGGTAAAGACCTCCCTCCTATATCTTACATACATGGGATCAAATCTATACGGATTCAAGCCAAAGCGAGAAAGCGGTTTGCTCAACTCGAACGCAACGGATTAAAAAGCCGATTTCCTGAGAGAAAACCGACTGCGAACCTTGATTGATCAACCCTCGTTCAGAGCCTTAAGCTGCTCGCTAAGCCAGATTTTGCGTCGCCAACGAGTATTTTTTGAAGACATGTCGATCGAATAGAGACTGTCACCCATATCCGGTTGCGGCAGGTTCAGGATACGACACAGATTCAGGGCCAGCCACTTCTCGATCTTCAAGACCACCATTTTCTTGCGAAGCCTCCCTTGGATATCGCGATTTAGCACAGTGGGAATCGTGTTGAGCGTAAGAATCTCGTCGATCGCCGTGTTGGCCATTTTCACTCGCCCTTCCTCGCTCGCATAAAAATGAGTGAGCGCGAAGACCGTCTTGCCGGGGTTTACTTGCTTTAACAGCTGGCAGGACTTAACGACCGTCGAACCGGTACGCACCATGTCGTCGAAAAGAACGATGTCATGACCCTGTATATCATCGAGCTTGGTTTCGCTCTCCTCGTGAATTTTGACTTCTACCTGTCGCTCGCTGGTCCGTTCCTTGTCTAAAAGGACAAACTTCGCCTTTTTGAGCCCGAGACGGGCAAACATTTCCTTCACAAACTCCCGTGCTCCCTTGTCCGGTGCGCAAAGGGCCAAGCCTTCTCCCTCATCTTCGTAGTCGACGATATCTGAGTTCAGCAAATAGTCGACGTAGATGTCATAGGGAATCAGGTTGTGGAACTTCCCATCAAAAACTTCGCTAAACATCGCTTGGACCGAAAACGAGTGGTTGTGCACCGTTAACACACGATCCACGCCCGCGAGTTTGAGCATTTGAGCGTAAAGCTTGGCGGTAAAAAGTTGACCGTCAAATTTCTTGAGATCCTTCAAATCACGCTCCACCTCCGTGTCGCCTAACTCGACTCGTGGCCCCCGATCTTGAGCGCTGTAATATAGGTCGGGTTCCACCAAAATCACCTCCGCAGCGCCGTTTTCCTTGGCAGCTCGAGCAATCATCAGGTTTCGCATGGCGAGACTTTGTCGGCTCATCACCAGGCTGCTTGTGCTTACGATTATAATACTCTTGCCACTCAGCTTGTTTCCGATTTCGGAAAAGTCTTGTTCATCCGAAATGAAACGCGGACAGAATTCCGAATTAGCGAACCGCTTCATGCTAATGAGATCCGCAATGTCCTCTCCCTGACCCATCGCGAAGGCGACGTCGATCGCGAACGGGTCATCCGAAGAATTTCCAACGACAATGTATTTTGGCTCGGTCATGTAAGAGAATTTCTATTAAGCAAACTCGCAAAGCGAAAGTGGGATCGCGAGCATTAGCAAAATCAAGCTACGAGAATAAAAAGGGCGAGCTTTATTCGTTACAATTATTCATGCAGGAAGGGTTCATTCGACATTTTTACCGACTCGCATAGGGTTGCGCCCAGCGCGAATTTTCTCTTTCGTTACACATATTCTCATCCCCTGCCCCGTTTCCACATGAAAATCTTTGGCTTAACACCTTCCCAGGTTCTCGAAAGATCTGGCACTGAAAACATAAAGAATCCTCATTCCCTCGCCTATTCAATTCTCTATGGCGGGCTTAGCTTTGGAATCGTCAGCGTAATCGCCTACTCAATTTGGGCCTTCAGGCTGATTCGCGGACAGGCTCCAATGTATGCCTCAATTGCTCTCGTGTATCTGCTCCTCTCAGGCTGGGTACTGAGTCGGCTCACACTAGCGCCAAAGAATCAAATTCGATTTACCGTCCTCTTCGCGGTCGCCTTTCTCGGATACGCAATTCTATGGTGTGTCTTTTGGTTTGGTCTGAAGGGCCAGCATCACGGCGACCTCTATGGCTCCGCACTGGGACTCCTTCTGATGGCGATCATCATGAAGCGGGCCTTTGGCAGCCAGGGAAACCTATTGTTTGTATTCGGAATCTTGTTCACATTTCACACATTGGGCTACTATATCGGCGATGACCTCTATCAGATCACCCGTGGATCCACGGGTCGCCTTTTATGGGGAGCTTGCCACGGGATCGGATTCGGCGCGGGCCTGGGCTGCCTGATTCACCAATGTCAGCGCCCGTTGACAGAAAGTTCCCAATCAACCCACTAAGGTCCCACCTCAATTTCGCGAACCCGATAGTACATCCGCCCCGTCAATTCCGTAACGGAGTAATCAAAGGAATATTCGTCGAGGTTCAAAGTTGGGGCGTGAGACGCGACGGTGCTCCAATCCACCAAATCTGGT
>JAUHWE010000402.1 GCA_030424825.1 Verrucomicrobiia bacterium | reverse complement strand
AAGGCAGTTCCTCCGCTATAAGGGCGAGAAAAAGGCGTTTCTGGTAAACACCACCTTCTACATCGACTCCAATCTGGATTCCTGGTTGGAGAAGAAACTGGTCTCCTTCGAAGCAAACGACGTGACCGCAATCACGGCTAAGCTGCAAAGCGGCGACGAAATATCAGTAACGCGCGACAATGCAGATTCCGACTGGACGACGGATGACTCGCTTCCCGAAAAGAAGATCCTCAATCAGAGTTCCATTGGGCAAATCGCTTCTAAATTCGCCGGCCTGAGCTTCACTGCAACCGCAGACAAAGACGATCCCAACGTAATCGCCGCGCGTGAGAACAGCCACCAATTCGACCTTCGCCTGAACAACGGCAAAAGCTATCAGTTTACTATCGGGCGCCAGCCTGAGGTGAAGATAGAAAAGGAAGTCGAAAAAGAGGACGAGAATGGGGAGAAAACGACCGAAATGGAAGAAGAGGTCGTCACACCGGAAGGTCCTGTCTACTTCTTCATTTCATCTAGCGATGAAAGCGATCCCGTCAATGAGTACATGAACAAGTCTGGATTCGAAGTGAGCTCCTACCAGTTCACCAGTTTGCCGAGTTCACTGGATGCCCTACTCTCTGATGCGCCCGAGCCCGTTGAGGAAACGCCCGCGCCTCTCGTCGTGCCTCCCTCCGAATAGGCACCATAGAGCTAGAACAGAATCCAAATTAAATCATCCTCGGGGCTTGCCCCGAGGTATTTTAAGGTAGCGGGCGATCTCCGAGCGCCCACCCGATAGGTACCGCAATGGGCGCTCGGAGATCGCCCGCTACCAATGTCAGCAACCAAGCCATCGACGAATTCGACAAGCTCATGGCAAGCAAGTCGGGGTCTGCGACATCAGTCTGCGCCTTTCCAGCTACGCCCGTCATGAGTTTCGAGGTATTTACCCGAAGGGAATATCAAAATCTTTTCACTCAAGCCGATCCTCAATCGAGGGTCGGCTTTTTTGCCAAACAAAAGGTATCCACTTATTGGGGCTTCACTTAGACCTTACCCGCCGCTCCCTCAAATCGAGCACATCAGCGTGCAAATCCTTCGCTAAGGTCTTTCGGTCTTCCCCTGGACTTCGAGCCGGCCCAAAAACAATCGTGGCCTGGATAGACTTCAAGGTCATCATTTTCAAAAGATGACTGCCAAAGGTCATGTCTCCCCACCAGCAGACATCCATCGCAGGATCCCCTCCTTCACACTCATAACGAATAAATGCCGGGGTAACTTTCCATTGGTTCTTCACGACGGGCTGCAAGAGAGAAGACTTGAACGGTAGAACTTTCGAACCATCAGTCGAAGTTCCTTCGAGATACACCGTCATTCCAACCTTGTTCTCAATCGCTTTGGCAAACCCGTCTTCCTGATTGGAAACCTCACTGCGGCGGCTTCGGTCGATGAAGAGAGTCCCCGCCATTTTGACAAACCTCCCGATGAACGGCCAATCGCCCACATCTTTTCGCGACAGAAAAACCTGTGGTGCCAGCGATGCCATGACAAGGATGTCCATATAGCCTTGATGGTTGGCCGCAATAAAGCCCCCCTCCTCCGGCTGCCCTTGCACATCAACCGAAAGTCCCATGACTTTTAGAAGACGGGTCGCAAATCGCTGTTGCCACACAGCCCGCCGATGCGGATCCCAATTCCCTCCTCCTTGGACAAGGTAAACCAGCCCCATGTAGATGAAAACCATTCCCATGCAGAACAGCCGAACAGCCTGGCGGAGACGTTTTACTATCCAAGTCACTCGGGCCGATCAAAACGGCCTTGGCGAATTTGACAAGACTCCCTTCTTTGGAGGAAGAGTCAGTTAATCGGAATCTACTACCCGTCTGAAACCCATTACTTTTGATTCTGGATTCTTGGCCATTGTAGGTGATCTCGATGAGGCGACATTGCATTTCCAAGTGCGGGTCAGCCCAACTACGCTGAAGACTTCGATGGGTAGACCGACCCGCCCTACAATTAATCTACCTGATCGGGAAATATCTTGGTTCTTAACAGGCAGGATGCCTCTGCGACTTTCCGCTTCCCATAATTCAGGAAAAACCGCTGTTACCCCAAGAACTTCTGCATTGCCCGAGGACCGAGTTTATTCAGATCCAGAAGGGTCAGGAAATCGATTGTCTTGAACTCCAGGTCGAGAGCTGGCCTCCCGCACAATCGAGCTCCCAAGGTAAGGTAGGCCCGCATCAAGCGAGGCGCTTCAAACGACTCCGATACATCTGTTCCCAAAACATTGGTTCCGACGCATTCGTATCCAGCATTCGGGGATGTCTGAAAGCGTTCTTCCGCCTGATACCTGATGAGCCCGTTGTAGGCAGCGACTCCAACCAAAGGATCAATTGAGGTCAAGGAACTGCAGCCGATCAAGTAGCGGGACCCATAAATTTTGGCGTACTGGGCAATCCCTTTCCAAAGCAAGCCGAGCACCACCATATTGCGATGATCTTGGGCGATACAGGCTCGGCCAAGTTCTATCGTTTCGTTTCTTATTTCCTCGAATGGGGCAAAGCCGAATTCCTGCTCACTATAATAGCCGCGCTTCTCTGCCGCGTTGCTTCCAGTTTGAAGCCGGTAGGTTCCGACAATTGATCCACTCTTCGTCTCTTCTACTAGCAAATGGTCACATACGGGGTCGTATTGATCGATGTCCAATCCCGAGGCTTCCGAAGATTCCAAACCTTCACCCAGTTCGACGTTGAAGACTCGATACCGCAATCGTTGAGCGGCTTCTACATCGCGGTCGTTTTGGGCAAGCCCTATCGAATAGGCAGATGTGGGAGAGGGAGGAACAAAATCCTGAACTCGAAAATTCCGAGTAGATTCACTTTGGAAGGTCGGCATGAGTAGATTAGAAACGCGCGGACGCGGTCTTTGAACGAATCAGTTTACAATAAGTCCCTACTGTCAATCCAGCCGAAAGCGCGGCCCAGAAATTTTGCCGTTTCGTAACGCTAATTACGCAAATGCATCGCACGTCACCCTAGCGATACGTAGTCCCGCAAATTCCATTTCGAAGGAGGAAAAGCCCTTTAACTCTAATTTGCTAAATGCTGAATGGTAGGGCAACGCCCTCCGGGCGTGCCGCGTTTTTATGATCCCCTTGTGCGGCACGCCCGGAGGGCGTTGCCCTACCTAATAACAATCGTTCGAAATATAACAAAGTAGACTTAAAGTGTCTCTTGTAGGTGACTGCAGAAGCACGATTGAGCCTGTCAGCAGAAGTTCGCTCCGGACACACGGGGCTCCGATGAAAGACCCAAAGCCCACGCTCTAAAACTGCATTTCCTTCGCCTTCTCGTAGGCTTCCATCGCTTCCGCCAAATAAGAGTGGAGCGCATCCAGCCGCTCCTGAGAGGATGGGTGCGTTGAATTCCAAGGCGTACTTCCGCCACCGCCCGGATCCATCTCAGCCATTTTTTCCATAACCCTGATCGCCGCATTGGGATTATACCCCGCGCGTGCCATGTACATTATTCCGATTTGGTCTGCTTCGGATTCCTTTGCCCGGTCCCATGCGGCCAGTTGCCCGGTCAAGGAAGGGTCTAACACAAGTCCGCTCAGTCCTCCTGTGAAAATTGACGATACCCCTGAACCGGCTTTCATAATTCCCGCCTGAGACATTCGTTCGTGGGTGTGGCGCGCGGTCACGTGGGCGATTTCATGGGCAATGACCGATGCCAGTTCGTCCTCGGATTGAACCATATCGAAAAGTCCGGAAAATACTCCGACTTTGCCGCCTGGCATTGCGAAGGCGTTGATCTGGCCCGGCACGTCAAAGACGACGAACTCCCACTCCGCCAGGGGCATATCCCAGAATACCTGCTGCGATATTCTCTCGGACACATTCAACAGCCAGTCGTTCATGCGGGGATCGTTCGACTTTGGATACTGCGCTTTCATTTGCTCAAACGCGACCTTAGTCATTTTCACTACCTCTGTGTCCGACATCAGGTTGATTTGACGGCGCCCTGTTACCGGAACCGTGCTGCAACTTGAAAAGGTTATCGCTAGAAGCGACGCAATCGCTAACATTCGCAGTTTCATATTCGAGTCCTTAGATTGTTTCAGTGGTGCCTACTAGTACGGACAAAGCGGGCTTTCGGATTAACTAATTTACGCTTCGACCCGTCAATAGCAATAGGGATCCGAACTTACCAGTCAGGGTCTAAAGGTTTATTGATCGGTCAATCCCCCCGGTTTTCGTCGCCTGAGAAATGGGCCGATAATTTATACGAGTTAAGCCTGGCTGATAAAAGTCTGTCTCCCCGTGACTTCAGTGTAAAAATAGATGAATCCAAACACCCCCGAAAATCGTAACTTTACGCAGGTAAGCTTTGCAAATAAGCCTTTCCAGCTGCAATATTTGAACATAGCCTATCCTTGAGGTAGACTAAACTCTATATCAGCCGATCATTAGTTTAGTAAAAGGAGACGTAAAATAGTATGCCGGATATGGAAGAGAGCCATCAAAACCCTCGGAAGCACAGAGTTATCCACTGGAACCCCGAGGATGAGGAAGCCGCCGAAAGAGCGCGTTCCTCGAAACGCAAGTTGATAGCGATAAGCGTGTCAGCCGCCGTAGTCGTTGTCCTCCTGGTGTGTGTTGTCGCCCTATGGGAAAATCCGGACAAGGACGCCAAGGCATTGACGGATCGACTCGGGATCACCGACGAGACGGTTCCCGAGCGCACATTCCAAGAGGCGTTCGCCAGCCGGTCCAAGGCGGACCTCGAACTCGAGACTGCCAAAAGCGGGTTGGAAAAAATCCGTCAGATGCGGGTCAACCACCCGGTTCTCACGACAAAGCTCGTAGCGGTTGAACGCGAGTTCCTCCAGGCGGAAGATCTGATGAAACGAAAAGCGTTTGATCGGGCATTCGACACGTTTAAAAGTGTGAACGCGCAGATTGAGGACTTTTCGAATTTGGTTGAGTCAAAACTCGCGACCCAGGAAATGTACGACAATTTTCTGATTCGAGTGGACGAACTCAAACCGTCCAAGCACCTGAACCCAGAGGCCTATGATGAAGCATTCGATGCCGCCAGCGCTGGTAAACAGTTTCTCA
>JAUHWE010000401.1 GCA_030424825.1 Verrucomicrobiia bacterium | reverse complement strand
TTAATACAGACAATCAAAGTACGAATGCCGCTCGTAATAATCCGCAAAACGCACAGAGAATTCGCGGATTGGTGAGTGCTGTTTTAACGAGCGACTATTTTCAAACGAATATTCCTTTCGACAGCTACAATTCGGAGCGTATCACTATCCAGCGGGGACCGAATTCAACTTTGTTTGGGCAAGGTTCTGCGGGTGGAATTATTGATGCGTCCACGAAGAAAGCCATTTTCTCAGACCAGACCGAAATCGGTTTGCGGATTGGTGAATGGGGAAGTTATCGAGGCGTTTTGGATGTGAATCGCGTCGTTTCTGAAGGAAAGTTAGCATTTCGTTTTATCGGGCTCTACGAGGATGAAAGTTTCGAGCAAAGACAGGCATTTCTGGAGGATAGTCGCTATTTTGGGGCTGTGACCTACACGCCATTTGAGAAAAGTACCTTCCGAGCGAGCTACGAGCGGGTGGACATCGACGCGAACAAGCCGAGGATTGATCCGCCACGCGACCATATTACGCGTTGGTTCGAGGATCCTGCTCAGAATTCACCCAAGGTGGAACATACTAATGTGGATTGGAATGACCGCGTGAGACCTGACCAGTTTGTCGCTCCAGGTGAATGGTTTAGTAATCCTGCGCTTATTTTTACTGATCCAAACGACTCATCGGCACTCGACCCCTTGCGGGCTGGACAGGTCCAGAGGACTGAGCGAGACGACAATATTTTCTTCCGCTTTGCTGGGCAGAGTTCGGCTAGAGTTTACAACCAGCGTAACTCGGATAAGTATCCTTTCGCCGACTTCTATTTTGATGATCAGATTGTTGACCGTTCCATCTTCGACTATCGGACCACTTTGCTGGATGGTCCAAATAAGAGCGAACGGATGGGGGCTGATCGTTATAGCATTTCATTCGAGCAACTGTTCCTAGAGGACAAAGCGGGCTTCGAGATTACATATGCCGGAGAGCGTGTGGAGCAGAATCTGTTTCGCGCTTTGAATTCGCGCCGTTCCTACGGTATCAATATAGACGTGAATCGAGTGCATTTCGATGGATCACCCAACGAGAACTTCGGTCGTCCTTTCATTGCGGGCAATGGCTTGGCCAAGGAGTATACTAATGAGAACGAAGATATGCGTTTTACCGCGTTCGGGCGATTCGACTTTCGCGACCATATGGGAAGCGACCGTTGGTCAGATATACTCGGAAGCCATTCCATAACCGGTTTTTTTACTAAGAATGAGCGGAGAGCACAGAATTTCGGATTTGAATCTGGCCGATTTGCTGGAAGCGATGTGGACGGCATTTCGCTGGGTGATTTGAACAATGGCAATCGACGATTGACCTATTTCAACTACCTCGGCCCAAGTCTGAAAGACGCGGCGTCAGCGGAGAATGCTGAACTGTCTGGGATCGGCGCAGAGCTGATCATTCCCGTGGTAGCGGATGCTTACTGGTGGCACCAGCCCACTCAAGCTTGGGTGAACGCTGATTTTGACCTCTACAGTTATGAGCGGAACCGCGATAAAGTGTACAATCAAGGGTCTTCGAATCTGACGAGAAGCGAGGGCGAGGCCTACGCCTTCATTTTGCAAAGCAAAATGTTTAGCAATAACGTGATTTCCACGATTGGCTATCGGCGTGATGAATCGGAGCAATTTCGATTGGATAACCCAGTGTTAGATACCTTTAGAATACTGGGAGACCCTTTCCAGACGGCAGCCCGAGAAATGTGGAATTGGTCGGCGGTGATAAAAACTCCGCAAATGATCAAGCAGCATCTACCGGATAGTATGGATTTCTCGATACACTACAACGAGAATGAAAATTTTGTTCCCCAAGCTCAACGTATCAACATTTTTGGTGAAGGGGTAGACCCGCCGACAGGCGCGACGAAGGACTATGGCTTTAGTTTGGAGCTCTTTGATGGGAAGTTTACTGCTCGAATGAACTGGTACGAGATCGTGTCTGCGAACGCTGATGCAGGGTTGACGGGCACCATGTCTCGGATCCTGACTCACCACCGTGGCGTGTTGGAAGCTGATCGGGCGGGAGTGAATTCAATGGAGCCTTGGAGTATCGGAAGGGCTAACTATGTTTCACCTCCGGATTTCTTGCTCGAACTGGCTAACTTTGTTGTTCCGCCGATTGGAGAGGGGTCGATCGACTTTGAGACTCCAGCAGGTTGGATTGCTACGACTGATACGGTGTCGGAAGGGATTGAGGCGGACTTTATATACAACCCGACCAAGAACTGGCGCGTCATGTTCAATGTCACTCAACAAGAAGCGCAGCGCGAGAATACAGCGCCGAAGCTCTCAGAGGTCATTCTGCCTTTGATCGAAAACTGGACTGGACCGGCAGCGACAACCTCGACTTCCACTGAGGTTAATTTTAGCAACAACCTAGGGACCGATACGGTTAGGCAAATGAAAGTACCGTTTGAAACAATGTTAGCCCAGGATGGTGGACCCGTGCATGAACTTCGTGAATGGCGTTGGAACCTGATTACCAACTACCAGTTTGATGAAAGTGGCCCTGGCTGGCTAAATGGTGTGAATATCGGTTCAGCGGCTCGTTGGGAAGACGATGTGGCGATAGGTTTTCCAATAATAGAAGATCCAGACCTCGGTGAGATTCGTGATATTGGCAATCCCTTCATGTCGGGCGAGGAATTCAAGCTCGATTTTTGGGTTGGCTATAAGACAAAGATAATGGACGACTCGGTTGACTGGACGCTGCAATTGAATATAAGGAACCTACTTGACGAGGATGAATTGGTGCCGGTGGCGACTCAGCCTGATGGTAGCATTGCCGCTTACCGGATACCAGAGCCGCGGGTATGGTCAATTACATCGACCTTTAAATTCTAGACAATGAACAGCATTTCGATGGATCTAGAATTGTAGCTAACCACTGCTCGAAGTGGGGAGTTCCACCCATTTCTTCCATCCCTCTATTCCGGAAAACGTCGTTCTGATGAACCATTTCAAAGTGTCGCGATTGAATTACATTTTAACAGGTCTTGCAATGATAAGTGCGATAGGCTGTGGGGCAGTTAAGAGTAAAGACGATCCGGTTTTGCTGAGAAAGGTTACGATTCCCGAAAAGTTTCTAATCGAAGGTCCCGAAGAAATCGTTTTTGGAGGCGATATCCGTGTAGGAGATCTATCAGGAAATGGGCTGATAGATTTCCTCGTTTATCGTTCAATGGACGATGCCCATGACGGAGGGGGTATGAAACCGTGCTTTCTTGGAGCCTTTGATATTGAAGGCAATGTACTTTGGCAACAAGGCAAAGGCGGAGATCAACCATCGCGGCCAGGACCCGTGGTGATTCACGATATTGACGGCGACGGTGAATCCGAAGTGATTTGTTTCTTCCTGAATTCCGAAATCGAATGCCCTCCCAACAGCATGCGAAATGTATTACTGCAAATCCGTGATGGGAAGACTGGCGAGGTTAAAAAGGAATCGGCGCCTGAAGTGCTTCTTGCATGTAAAGGAGAAGGAGCCAACTGGGTGCATCAGAGATTACTCGTTTGTAATCTCAGAGGGATGGATTCTCCGCGAGATTTTGTAGTGAAACTAGGGCAGACTGTTTTGGCCTTCGACCAAAACCTAGAAGTTCTTTGGTCATACAGTAATCCTTGGGACGAATACACAAAATGTCCTGCGTATATCCCATCGGTCGGCGATATCGATGGCGATGGTAAGGACGAGGTGAATGGCGGGTACTTTTTATTGGACGATGATGGTTCTATATTATGGGAAGAACAATTTGGTCGGAATATGGACTCGGTTGCTATTGCTCCTTGGGATGGAGGACAGATGCGTGCGTTTGGGTCTGGATTTGGCCACGTTCTTGATGAAATGGGCAACGTTATTCTAGAGCTGGGCGAAGAACTGGTTCCTCACGGTCAAGAGTTAAGAGTCGCGGATTTCGATCATTCTGTTCCTGGTCCTGAGATGATGATTCGCTATGAAGGGCACAATCCTCCAGTAATGTTGGTTGGTGTATCCGGTGAAGTAATCCGCCGATTTGAACTCAACGATAGCCCGAATCATACGGGTATGGAAGCCGTGTATTGGCATGGTTCGAGGAAGCCAGCACTACTCTATAACGGTGGAATGTTATGGAATGGAGATGGCACCAAGTTTGCTGTCTTGCCTGGGCTTCCTGAACCACAAGGGAGTGCCAGAAGAGGCTGGTATCATTGTGTGCCGGTGGACTTGTGTGGAGATGAAAGTGAAGAAATCATCATATACAATCCCTGGGATTCCTTTGTCGCCATTTATTGTTCAGCTAATCATGCAACTGAATTTAAAACTTATAAATCGGGCATTAGACAATATAATGTTCGACTGATGGATTAGCAATATTTTTTGTTTTCCATAGCAATGTGCGCATTTTGAATAAAATAAGTCTCTAGACAAGTATTGCGTTTTCGCTGATCAGTACATTCGTTAGGTTTTTGTTTCTGGTATTGTATAGAAACTGGCGCTCGGCCTAGATGCAAGTTGGACTTATCCTCTCTGGTCCCGTTGTATTGGGCGAGACTTCTTGTGGCAGATGACCAGGAAACCTCGATGCCATTGATATGGCTCTTGCTGCGGACGAACTCGTATTTGCTGCGAAAGACCCTGTAATGATCGTAGCCATTGAGGCATGTCCCGTGGTAGGCTTTGGCCTCTGTTTGACTAGAT
This sequence comes from Verrucomicrobiia bacterium, assembly GCA_030424825.1. Classification (GTDB taxonomy): domain Bacteria; phylum Verrucomicrobiota; class Verrucomicrobiia; order Opitutales; family Opitutaceae; genus Pelagisphaera. The sequence goes on along the minus strand of JAUHWE010000401.1, from coordinate 409 downwards.
TGTGGTACCCTCCAGCGCTTTACCCTCTACTATAAGCATCACAAAGTGATTCTGCTAACCGATACGATTACCGTCACAAGCACCTCCCCCGCTTGGGTAATCCGAATACAGGCGTATTTCCTGCCGCTCCAAGCCCTCTTTTGCTTCTAACCTGCCGCGCTCCAAAGTCAGACTTGTCACCTCGATCTCTCTGGAAAGACTTATAACCTCCTCTTAATGCCATGATGATATGCACTCCCGAATGGAATTATAGTAGCGATTCGGCCTATTGCGTCTTGTACCGGTCAGGCGTTCCGCATTCGATACCTTCTATATCCTTACAAAGGTACATCAGAGTTCTTCTACTCTTGAACTTCGATAAGCCTTTCTTCATTAGTGATTAAAGAGTGTCTAATAAATTTTATTCAAG
>JAUHWE010000400.1 GCA_030424825.1 Verrucomicrobiia bacterium | reverse complement strand
ACTGGGCCTCCTAGAGCCAGAGGACGTCAGGGCGGCGCTGTCCTCTGCTTCTACTCGTGTGAAAATGACGGGGGTTCGGCTTTCTGAGCCTTGGCTTAGAGACCGGAAGAGCCTGATTGCGAAAGAGGTGGTGGCGATGCTGGATGAGAAGAACATCGATTCCCAATTGTTGATCCAGATTTACAATTCTTTGGGGAAAGTGGATACACCTGCGAATCGAACGTTGCAGGCGTCCATTCAGAAGAAGCATCCGGAACATCCCATTTTCGAAGGGCTCCGGGCAATGGAGGCTGAAGAAATTGAACTGGCAGCGCTAGGGGATTCCTCCAAGCGAGGTCAGAAAATCTATAAATCCATCTGCGTCGCCTGTCATGGGGATCGCGGTCTTGGGGTCTACGAAGGAGACAAGCTGCTGGCTCCACCCGTTGCTGAGTCGCCGTTGTTTACCCAGGGGAGCGAGCAGGCGCCGCTTGCGGCACGGATCTTGATCAAGGGAATGACCGGGCCGCTCCGGGGGCGAGAGTACGGCGAGGGGATCATGATCCCTTTCGGGGAGACGTTTACTGATCAGCAAATGGCGGATGTTATAAACTATATCGGTTATCGCTGGAATCGACGAAATTGGGGTGCTCCGGTAGATGCGGAATTGATCGCCGAGACTCGACAGGCCGTAGCGGACCGCAAGGAGATGTGGACCGATGAGACTATTCGGATGGAGGCGGAAAAGCTGGGTCTTAGTTACACGTTCAAGCAAAAAGGCGACTAACCGGTGATCAAGGTACTGTGGCTCGGAGAAGAGTCTGATGTCTAGCGTGAGGCAAACGATTCAATTTGTCTATTGCCTTCGTCGTTCTCTGTGAACGAGGATGAGGTATGAAACGACCCTTTTTAACCTGCCTGGTTGCCGTGCTCGGAATGGCATCATTTGCGATAAACGTGAGCGTTGCAGAGGATGACAGCCGTCCGAATATTCTCTTCTGCATTATGGACGATGCGTCCTACATGCACATGAGCGCCTATGGTTGCGAATGGATGGACACCCCGGCCTTTGATCGATTGGCGAATGAGGGGATCCTTTTTCAAAATGCGTATACCCCAAATGCGAAATGCGCCCCTTCTCGGTCTAGCATTCTTACGGGGAGAAATTCATGGCAGCTCGAGGAGGCAGCGAACCACATCGTCAATTTTCCGGCCAAGTTCAGGACCTTTCCAGAAGTGTTGCGAGCGAATGGCTATCAGGCCGGTAAAACGGGCAAGGGATGGGGGCCAGGGCTTCCGGGTGAGATCGATGGAAAGCCTCGCGTTTTAATCGCGAAAAACTACGGGTCGGAGAAACTTGAGAAAAAGCCGGCGGAGGGAATGTCGATCGAAGACTACGCAGGCAATTTTGAAGTCTTTCTCGAAGAAATCGACACCAGAGAGCCATGGTTTTTCTGGTATGGGTCGAGAGAGCCGCATCGACGTTATGAATACGGTTCGGGACAGAAACTCGGAGGGAAGCGCATAGACGATATTAAAGAAGTCCCCGGCTTTTGGCCAGACAGTGAAGTGATTCGCAACGACATGCTGGACTACGGGTTAGAAATCGAGCATGCGGACAGTCATTTAGGAAAGATGATCGAGTCCTTGGAAAAGCGTGGTCTGCTGGAAAACACGCTTATCGTTATGACTTCCGACAATGGAATGCCCTTTCCCCGTGGCAAGGCCCAGGAGTACGAATACTCGAATCACATGCCTCTCGCCATGATGTGGCCCAAAGGAATCCGGAATCCGGGACGTACCGTAACGGATATGGTTAGTTTCGTTGATTTGGCCCCGACTTTCCTCGATGTGGCTGGTATCCGCTTCTCGGATTCGGGAATGCAGCCTTCACCTGGCCGGAGCTTGACGGATATTTTTAGATCAAGAAAACGCGGCCAAGTGAATCCAAAGCGTGACTACGTAGTGATTGGAAAAGAGCGGCATGATTTCAGTCGCCCAGGAAATCAAGGATATCCGATACGAGGAATCGTGGGAAATGACTATCTCTACCTGTACAACTACAAGATCGATTTGTGGCCTGCAGGTAATCCGGAACTTGGATACCTCGATGTAGATGGTTCACCTACGAAAACGGAGATATTGGAGCTGTTTCGCTCCGGGAAAGACCGATCCTACTGGGAACTGTCATTCGGTAAACGAAAGGCTCATGAGGAGTTTTTCGACCTTGCGAACGATCCTGAGTGCTTGAATAACCTTGCTGATGACGAGCGTTTAACTGAAGTGAAGCGGAAGATGAAGGCCCGCTTGGACGCGACTCTCGCGGAACAAAAAGACCCACGTTTCCTAGGAAACGGAGACATTTTCGATAACTACGGCTACTCGCAGGATCACGCATGGCACTTCTATGAGAATTACATGGCCGGCAAGGTCTCAAAGGATAAAACCGGATGGGTGAATGATTCGGATTACGAACCGGAACCATTGGATTGAGAATCGCCGATAGGACTATCGGCTAGCGTGCTAAAGTTGGAGGTAGTCACCTCGTTGAATATTGGCCAATTCAACTTAGCCCTACCCTATGAGAATAGTTTGGAATATAACACAGTAGAGTTAGAGAGTGCCTCATAATTCCGATTGTTTAGATTTCTGATGTAGGGGCGTCGCTTGCGGCGACCGCATCGTTAGACTTCTAGTCATTTGAACGGTCGGCGCAATCAATGCCCCTACATAAATATTCGATACATTGGACACTCTCTAAGGGAGGAGACTTTGGGTGTGCCTGCAGAAAAGGGCTTCTTTATACCCCTACTTAAAGCTGGGGTATGCCGTCGTTTATTGCTTTTACCCAGCCATGGGGTCCGATGGCGTTGACTCGATTGAGATTCGGTATTTCCATTTCGTTCCAGGTCCCGTCCGGTCGCTGGACCAGGTAAGGATAGTCTGAGGATCGAAGCATGGCATAGTCGTTAGCACTGTCTCCAATCGCGATGGAATGCCATTTGCCGCCCTCATTGGTTTGATAGGCGTCCGTTAGTAGTTTCATCGCAATGTCTTTGCCGCAGTCCTTTGAAGTGACCGTGTAGAAGCGTCCTCCGCAAAGACATTGAAGTCCGACTTTGTTAAGTTGAGTGTTAACCTCTTTCCAAGTAGCGTCGCTGAGCGTTGCGGTGAGCGTTTCGCTGAACTCACGGTTTTGAGCTCGCTGAGCGGCTTCTTCGCTGAGACCTGTTATCTTCGTTATCTTTAGAAGCGTTAGCTTTGAGTAGGGAAGAAAATCAATTCCCATCTCGTTGGTTAGGCTGGCAATTGTTTTCTGTATCTTTAGGTTTGATACGCCAAGTTTGACGAGCTTTCCGAAGCCGCCGATTGGCTTTGATGGGTATTCATTCAGAAGATTGAGTTTTCCAGGCACGAAAATGCCGCTTCCATTTTCAACAATGCAAGGAGTCAGTATCCCCATCTCCTTCATCAAATGCAATTGCTCTTCCAGTGTCTTAGAGGAGCAAAACACCAGAGGGATGTTTTTGTTAATGAGCTTCTGAGCAAGGGGGGCCGTTGTTGTGAACGAATAGGTTTCAAAATCGATCAGGGTTCCGTCCAGATCGGTGAAGACAATCGTCCGTAGCTTTTTTTTATTTAATTGAGGCACCGCTCTAGGCCCGGATAGTGGTTGCTCCGAAATTCAACGCTTCGTCGCATCCGGCAAGGAATGTATCCAAATCCAATTTTGAGAGCGAAGGGTACATTCTGACAGGCGCGATTTCTTCTGGACTTTCCTCCCCACGTCGTTGCCGAACGTTTTCCATGATTTCCCGTTTAAGAAGCTCCGGACACAAGGGCGAGTGATAGATGACCGATAGAGAGGCATCGATCATGTCTTCCACGTGGTCGTCCCCCTTGGATTCGTGCATGTGGGGATTGCGAGACTCGATTTGGCAAATCGTTATTTTCTCTTGCAAGGCTTTGGGGTCGTCAGGCTCGATGATACCGCCGTATTTTTCGAGAAGATTAATGAAGTGATGGGTTTCCACGGCGTATCCAGCGGCATACTCAAGTTTTAGCGCAAGATCTACGCTCAGGGCGTGTTCCCCTGCATTCCCTGTTTTGACAATCTCCGTCTCGAATCCGCTAAAATGAGTGAGGAGTCGATTCAGCATCATATTCGAATTGACGGAACTGCGACCCCATTTGGCGAAAAAGAGGCTGCTTTCCATGATCTTCGGCTTGGAGTGCCATGAGATTCGAACAAACGTATTTGTGGACCCATTCATGGCGAATCCCGCAGCGTATTCATAAACATACTCCAGAACCGCGCCCGGGAAGTAGTTGTCGCTATCGACAAATCCCAGATACTTTTTCCCCAGCCACTTTGCCATGAGCGTTCCCACGATCATCCCTTCGGCTTTACCAGAACGAACGAGTCCTTGCTCGTCAATGAGTTCGGTATATCCAGCGTCCACGAATGCCTTAGCTAGTCCCGGGTCCTTCTGGTGGACGACCATGATCTTTTTCCCCGTGAATTTCCCATAGTTTTCCAAAGCCTCTTTTTCGAGGTTGAAACGGTCGACGGGTCCCCGAGGGCTGTTGGAGACGACGATGACTTGGCAGGGGCTGGGAATGCCTACTAAAACGCCCTCGATGAGCTTCAGTCGCTCGTTTTTGACGGGAACGACGATCGCCATTTCCCGCATTCGATCGTAGAGCACTTCGGAGGGGATTCTCTCTATTACGGTGTCCTGGCCGTGAATTCCTTCACCGGCGTCGAGCTCGTAGACTTTTTGCAGTCCGTAAATCTGGAGCGATCCGATACGCTCACATTCTCTCGGTATTTCGATTCTCATAGGGATTTTGTGCTAAATTGAGCGCTTGTGCGCAGTTATCCCTATCTAGCAGATGGGGTGCCAACGAAATAGCGGCCTGTAAGCGTTCGGCGCGGGACATGCTAGATGCGACCCGGTCTTATTCCATTTCGTGAAAGCGGCAAACTAAGTCGAATCATGGGTAAGCCCGAAGAGAACTGCTCAATGAAAGCCCAGAACCTCGAGAAGCCATTAACCGACAAAGAACTGGATCGGCGGGCCATTGCCATCCTTAGAGAGAACGAATGGGGCGGATATACGCTGCCTACTCGGGG
>JAUHWE010000399.1 GCA_030424825.1 Verrucomicrobiia bacterium | reverse complement strand
ATTGGACCAGATCGAGAGACGGCACATTCTTAGCACTTTGGAAACGACTGATGGAAATCGTACCCACGCGGCCAAAATTCTCGGAATCAGCATCAGAACTTTGAGAAACAAACTAGCGATTTACCGCGAGGACGGAGAGTTCATAGCGGGAGAAGACTAGATCTCCGAGAGACGGCGAGAATTGCGATTTATAGGTCGCATTCTCGTAGGTACGCCTATTAGGGAACCGCTATTCGGCGACTTGTGAAGCTGAAGTTTTCCTAGAGGAATTTCTTCATGGGAGGATTGTGGGCCTTTGGCTCATCGGCATGCCAATTCTACCTAAACCTTTTTGCTTACAGAACGATATAAACAGGAGGAGTCGAGGTGATCGGTTCCAACGTACAAGTATTTCAATTTCAACTTCTAGAAGGGCGCAATCACAGGCGGAAACCAGCCACTGCCATTTCACGTTCTAAAGGCGTCCCATTTTTAAAAAGATCTTATGAGAGTAAAAATTTTGACAGTCGATGACTCCAAGACAGTACGTATCATCGTAAGGAAGGCCTTCAATTCATTCGATTGCGATGTCCTGGAAGCGCAAAACGGCGTCGAAGGGCTTGCTATGGCTGCGAAACAGACGCCCGACATCATATTGCTCGACATAACGATGCCCGTCATGGACGGCATCGAGATGCTGACCAAGATCAAGTCGGATCCCTCCCTTAAGTCGATTCCTGTGATCATGCTGACGGCGGAGGCGAGTCGCGAGAGTGTGTTGAAGATCGCTAAAATAGGCATTCGCGACTACATTGTTAAGCCTTTTAAAGAAGACGTACTGGTAAACAAAGTTAGCCGAATTATCGATTTGCGTCCTGTTGGCGACAAGGAGCCACAGCAAAAGAAGATCGACGACCCGATCGACATTCTTGTCGTCGAAGACAAGCCGGCAATTATCAACCAAATTGAAAACGGATTTTCGGATTCCAATTGGGTAATAAGCGGGGTTTCGTCCACGGGTGAGGTGATTGACTTTTGTCAGCGGAAACTCCCGGACTGTATCATCGTCAGTCTCTCGCTTCCGGATGACGCTGCAATCACGCTCTATAGAATCATACGATCGAATGCTAAATCAAAGTATCTGCCAATATTTGGATTGTCAGTTAAAACGGAATTTGAAGAGCAGCAACGAGCACAGCACGCCGGATTCTCGACCATCGTTACGAAGCCGATCGACTTCGATGAATTGGAATCTAAAATCGCGAGGGCGATCAACTTAGATTCATCGGGAAGGTACTTCGAGCTAGACGAAGATATCATGACGGTTAAGCTCCCGAAAAATTGTAATTCGTCAGTCGTAAGCGAATTCGGAACGTATTTTAAGAACAAGACGAGTGAGGCTGTAGATTTTGGAATCTCGAACGTGGTTTTCGATACCCAGGAAATTGAGCAGCTGAATCTGGACCTTGTAAAACTGCTGCTGGAGTCCATGCGGATTTGCCAGGAGCTCAGCCTAAAATACGCAATTGCTGGAAATTCAAAGGTGATCGAGGAAAGCAAGAAGTTCGAGGAATCGAAAGACTGGAAATTTTGCGAATCGATCGATTTAGCGAGAGAGGCATTCTAGAACTGGACCAAGACTTTTTTTCGAGGTTCAGTCGGTTGCTTGACTGGTTTTTTCACATTTGAGCCGAGAGTTTTAAAAGGATTAGCCCTTTTGTTTCTTACTCCAACTGTCGCGCAACCCTACCGTGCAATTGAATACGAGGGAGTCTGGTTGTGAATCTGGATCGACTGCATAGTAGCCTTTCCGTTCAAACTGGAAGCGATCCCCGATCTTAGCATTTCCAAGCTCTAACTCTCCAAAGGCGTTTGTGATAGATTCGGAATCGTGATTCAAATTGTCGATGAAGGTCTGCCCCTCCTCGACTTCTTCGGGATTCGTTTTCGTAAATAACTGTTCGTAGCTGCGGATTTCTAACGGCGTGTTCTCCGTGGCGCTCACCCAATGAATGGTGCCTTTTACTTTCCGTCCATCTGGTGTCGATCCACCTCTCGATTCTGGATCGAACGTAGCCCGAATTTCCTGGATCTCGCCGTCGTCGTTCTTGGTGAAGCCGGTGCATGTAATATAGCAGGCGTACCGCAAGCGAACTTCCCGACCGGGACCGAGCCGGAAAAATTTCTTTGGAGGGTCCTCCATGAAGTCTTCCTGCTCAATGTAGATTTCGCGGGTTAATGGGACCGAGCGCATTCCCAATTCCGATTTGGCGGGATGGTTGGGGCCGTCGAAATACTCCGTCTCGTTTTCAGGAAAATTCTCGATAACGACTTTGATGGGATTGAGCACCGCCATCCTGCGATGAGCTCGTTCTTCCAAATCTTGACGGATGCAATATTCGAGTAGCGCGTATTCGTTTACGCGCTCCCGCTTAGCAACTCCAGCTCTCTTGCAAAATTCATTCAAAGCTTCTGGGGTGTATCCGCGTCGACGAAAACCGGATACAGTTGGCATTCGAGGGTCGTCCCAGCCTCGCACGTGACCTTCGGCGACAAGTTGAAGCAGTTTTCTTTTGCTCGTGACAATATGCTCCACATTGAGGCGGGCAAACTCGATTTGGCGTGGCTTGTGGGGAACAGGGAGGTTCTCAAGGAACCAATTATAGAGCGGACGGTGAAACTCGAATTCGAGAGAGCAAAGGCTGTGAGTAATTCCTTCGATCGCATCGCTTTGGCCGTGGGTAAAGTCATACGAAGGGTAGATCTTCCATTTGTCTCCTGTCCGATGGTGATCAGCGTGGAGAATGCGATAGAGGACAGGGTCGCGTAAGTTTAGGTTGGGGTTGCTCATGTCGATCTTGGCTCGAAGTACTCGACTGCCTTCATCAAATTCGCCATTCTTCATGCGTTGGAATAGATCGAGGTTTTCATCCACCGCGCGGTCTCGGAAAGGGGAGTTCACTCCTGGTTCGATCAATGTGCCCCTACGCACTCGCATTTCCTCGGGGCTTTGGTCGTCGACATAGGCAAGTCCCTCGCGGATTAGGTGAACTGCCCATTCATAGAGCTGATCAAAGTAGTCCGACGCGAAGAACAGGTTCTCGCCCCAATCGGCTCCTAGCCATTTGACATCTTCCTTTATCGCTTCAACGTATTCAGATTCTTCTTTCGCTGGGTTCGTGTCGTCGAATCGCAAATTGAATTGTCCCTTATAGTCCCGGGCGATTCCGTACGAAACCTGGATTGCGAAGGCATGACCGATGTGTAGGTAGCCATTGGGCTCCGGTGGGAATCGAGTAACGATTCTCCGGCTGGAATCTTCGGCCAAATACTCGTCGACTATTTCCCGAATGAAATTGGATGAGGTTTCTTCTGTCATTTTAAAATGGCGGTTGCCGGTTAGGGTTTAGCTGTAGTTGGCGATCGTTTTCTCTAGGCGACTGAGAACGCGCTCTTTCCCGATTACTTCGAGCATCGGCAGAAAGTCCGGCCCAGAGTTCGTGCCGCTCACTGCGAATCGTACAATTGGATACCACGCAAACGGCTTAAGTTGCTTTTCTGCGGCGAGTTCGTTGAAAGCGGATTCGATATTCTCTTGATTCCAAGCCTGGACCACTTCGAGGCGAGGCTGGAGTTCCTGGAGGCGCTCAATGGCGCCTTCCTTTTTGATTACTTTATTCTCCGCTTTTTCGTTAATTTCGTACTGGTCGGAAAAGAAATAGGCGGCAAACCCGGGAAGGTTCTCGAAACTGTCGATCTTCTCCTGGCATAAGGCTAACACCGCTTCGAGATACGACGCGTCAGTGGATTCTTCAATCAATCCAGACTTCACTAACGATCGCTTTCCGTTTAACACGTACGCTTGAAGGGGCATCGCCTTCATGTATTCGAAGTTCAGATGAGACATCTTTTGTTCATCGAATCGAGCCCCGCCCTTTTGCACATCTTCGAGACTGAAGCGCGAAGTTAGCTCCTCGATTGAAAATACTTCCTGGTCGTCTTTCGGAGACCATCCTAGGAGAGCGATAAAGTTGCGAACGGCCTCGGGAAGAAAATTGCGTTCCCGGTACTCGGATATCAATGCCCCTTTGTCGCGTTTCGACATCTTCCCTTTGCCTTCTTTCGGATTCTTGAGAATCATCGGCAAGTGGGCGAACTTTGGGGGTTCTACTTCAAAGGCATTAAAGAGCTCAACGTGTTTGGATGTATTGGATAGATGATCTTCACCTCGAATCACATGGGTGATCTTCATGGCGATATCGTCGACCACATTCACGAAATGGAAGCTGGGATCGCCGTTGGATCGCTGAAGGACGAAGTCCCGCTCTTCGCGTCGCGTAACTTTGCCCCGGATGATGTCTTCGATTACGACGGGCTTCGTATCTACTTTTTCGACATCCGCTTTCAGGTAGTCGTCGTACTCCGTATAGCGATCTCCTTCTAGTTTAAAGAAGACAGCCCCATCTTTTTCGTAGGCCCGGTCTTTGTCCTTCAGAGTTTGTAGGTACTGGGCGTAGATGTCGTTTCGTTGGCTTTGGAAGTAGGGGCCATAGGCGCCTTCCTTGCCGGGACCTTCGTCCCAATCCAATCCAAGCCATTTGAGTCCTTCAATGAGTTCATTGAGAGCCTCTTGAGTATTCCGCTCCTTATCCGTGTCTTCTATTCTTAAAACGAATGCCCCACCTTCTTTGCGGGCGAACAGCCAATTGAAAAGAGCGGTTCTGGCGGTTCCGATGTGTGTGGATCCGGTTGGGCTGGGAGCAAATCTGACTCGAACGTTGTTCATATTCACGACACGTTGCGCTTAAGAAGGAGCGAATCAAGGTATCTCTGAGGAAGCAGCTAAGATTCAGCTAATCGCTCCTGGATCGACGGCTGGCGAGGCGGCTTATTGGAAAGAGGAGGACGATCGAAATGGCGACCATGAGAGAGCCGATGACTGCCCAACTCTGAATCGAGATCAAATTCACCATGTAGAAACCGATAAACGGAGCAGCAAGGCCTCGAACTCCCGTCATGAAAGAATGAACGGTCATGTAGTCAGACTCTTGTCCCTCAGGCGCGAATTTTGTGACCCACAGACTCCAATTGACGTTTCCACCTGCCATCGCCAATCCGTAACCGACTGCACCGAGATAGA
>JAUHWE010000398.1 GCA_030424825.1 Verrucomicrobiia bacterium | reverse complement strand
GTCGAGTCGAAGGTTTGACGGGTTTTGAACCGCGGCGCTTCTGGGGTGGGACGTTCCACAGCATCGGCCATCGACTCCTTAGGATTCACGGCGAAGCCGTCGGACTGGCGAAGAATTTTACCATTCTCGATGCGGGAGAAGCGGAATCCGTTCTGAAAGGGGCGGTCGAAACGGTCGACAAGAGTTTCTTTAAAGACAAGACTCGCCCCAAACCGGGCCCCCTCTCCTCCATAATCAGCATGGCCCGTAACACGAGGGGGACCATTGAAGAAACCATCATCAACTACTTTCCTCAACACAATGAGCTGGTGGATCAGATACAGTCGTTTTCCGAAATCTATGCCAAACGAAAACAGGAGCAGCAAGTCGTCGACTATGACGACCTGTTGACCAACTGGCTCAAACTCATGGAGGTCGCTCCCGATGTAAAAGAGTTCTATAACCAACGATTTCAACACACCCTCGTAGACGAATACCAGGACACGAATACGCTTCAGGCCAGAATCGTTGATACAATGGGAGCCAACCACCAGATCATGGCCGTGGGAGACGACGCTCAATGCATTTATTCCTGGCGCGGAGCGAACTACGAAAACATCATGACTTTCCCGGATCGCCATCCGGAAACCCGTATTCTTAGAATTGAGACCAACTATCGCAGTACACCCGAAATATTGACCCTTGCGAATTCCGTTATCCAAAACAGGACCACGCAGGGGTTCGACAAAGAGTTGCGCGCTTTTAAACCATCGAGCCAACTCCCCTACGTCGTTCAGGCCATGGATGGCAAGGAACAAGCCCAGTTTGTCATCACCCGTATTCAGGGACTTCTCGAAGAGGGTAAAGAGGCTAGCGAAATCGCCGTCCTCTATCGAGCCCACTACCAGTCGCTTGACTTACAGATGGAACTCTCACGAGCGGGACTCCCCTACCAAATCACCAGTGGCGTCCGGTTTTTCGAACAGGCCCATATCAAGGATATGGTGGCTCATTTGCGACTGGTTTACAATCCTAGAGACGTATCCGCCTTTATGCGACTCGCCGTACTGCTTCCCAAAGTCGGCGAGAAGAATGGTCAGAAACTCTATGCCTTAACCGCAGAGGTGGCTAAGTCTCAAAAGCTCGACTTCATCGATGCCATGAGTGATCCCTCAGTCACCAAAAAAGCGCCGGCCGCAGCGCGGCAAGACTGGGAGTCGCTAGCCATCAGTCTTCAGGATATGAAAAAGGTCAACGAGTCCGGTACTCCCGAAGAAGTCGTGGAGATTGGCCTTGAAGGCTGGTACAGCCTCTACCTTCAAGGGGCCTACGCCAACTACGTCAACCGACTGGATGATCTGAAATCACTCATCGGTTTCGCTGCCCGATTCGACGAGATGCAGGAGCTCATTGCCCAGATTACTCTGCTCAATTCCGAGGTCGCGGATCGCAATATCGAGGACAGCGACCAGTCGATCCGCCTGACCACCGTTCATCAGGCCAAAGGTCTCGAATTTGACGTCGTCTTTGTCATCGGAGCAGCCGACGGGCTTTTCCCTATTCGGCGGTCCATTGAGGCGGGGGATACCGAGGAGGAAAGACGGCTCTTCTACGTCGCGGTCACCCGGGCGCGCGACGAACTTTACCTGCTTTTCCCAAAAATGAACACCAAAGGCGGACCCTCCATGTTTCTCACCCCGAGCCGGTTCCTGCAGGAGATCCCCCATGAGCTCTACGAGCCGGTTCGCATCCGACGCAACTATGGCTGGTAATTTCCACCTTCGTTCCAATTGTGGAACTCCCCGCATCCATTTCAGTCTCTTCAACTAAGAATATGAAACTCATTCTCTCACTTCTCGCCTTTACGCTCATAAGTGCCTCCTCACAGGCTGCTGAGATCATTTTCTCCGATCGACGCGACGAAGACTCCTTCAAGCGAATTTCCGAGCACCTCAACGGAAAGGAAAACCCTGGAAGGTACGCCATTGCTCGAACAGATCCGTCACAACGCAATGGATACTACGTTGCCCTGAAGCTGGATGCCAATGATCAGCCAAGAAGCGCCGCGTCCATCCGCATCCATTTTGTCCGTCCCGGTTCCCAGGATGTCGAAACACAGACCATCGCTATCGAACCCATCAAGAAGAAGCGGGCTCTCGTCGGACTCACCGACGGCATTTGGGGGACCAGCGACACCATCCCCACCGCCTGGAAAATCGAAATCCTCGATAATGATGGAACACCGCTATCCAGCTCCCAGAGCTTTTTGTGGTCGAGCGAACCACCCACTTCCTGACATCACAAGTCCCTCAAGCCCCGACAACGTCTGCTCATTTGTGAAGCCCTCGTAGTTGAGAGGGCTTTCCTCTGTCACCGTCGGAGAAAGCCATTGCTCTCGAATCTGAATAGAGGGTTGGTACGGGGAGTGAAACGGGCAGCAGCCGTGTTGTCTCAGGCCACAGGCACCTTCGGTGCTCGAACTGGCGACAAGTCGCCTTGCTTCAGCTCATTCCAGCCTCCGCCATTTGCTTATTCTTCTGAGGGAGACAGTACTGCTCTTATTCACTGATCCGAAATTTTTCAAATTTATCTGCAATTATTTTGAACATCCTCTCGTTTTTACCGTCTGTTGTAATAGGTCATCGCTTAGCGAGGCCTTATTAGGGTAACAAAGAAAATAAAGGCGGGTGGATCGTTTAGGGGTAGACGACCACCCGCCGCTTTCTTTGTCCTGAGAGTCCAAATGCTCTCTCAATGCTTCCCAAGGTCCCGTACGCATCAAACCAGTGGGTATCTATTGTTTTGCAGTCGGTACGATCCACAGACATGGGTGACAGTTCGAACTCTTTTTTGAATTTGGGAATTATGAAAATTCAGTCTGTTCCGACCAACCATGATAAAATCCTAACAAACCTGCGTTGGACCAACTGGGAAACACTGACACCCCGCACACCTTTTACAGAACAATCGCTACAGGAGACATTGAACGGTGGACAGGCCTTTCGGTGGCGCTATGACGATTCAGAACAATCTTGGCAGGGTATCTGGGCTAAGCACCTTGTTCAATTGAGGCTGACCGAAGGAGACGTGCTCGAATATCGTTTTCCGAAGGAATCACCGGCGAACGCAAGGGCTGATCTCAGCGAATACCTGCTCCTCGATACCGATTGGTCGGACCTCACAGACCAACTGCCATGGCGCAGTGACCAAGCCCTTGAAAACGCCATCAACGCATTCCGTGGTTTGCGTCTCTTGAACCAGCCATTCTCCGAAGCCTTGCTTTGCTTTCTTTGCTCCGCGACGAAGCAGATTCCGCAAATCAAGGTCATGTGCGAAAACCTAGCACGCGAGATTGGGTCCGAGATCACTAGCGGGGGTCCCCATGCGCTCCCGACGTGGATTCAGCTATCCCGCACAAGAGAAGCAACCCTCCGCTCGCTCGGTCTTGGCTTCAGGGCGAAGAACATCAAAAAAACCGCCGATATCATCGCGGGATCGAACGGGATTCTCGAGAAAATCGAATTGCTTCCCTATGCAGAAGCCAAAGCCGAACTCATCAAATTTCCTGGCGTAGGCTCGAAAATCGCCGACTGCGCCCTCCTTTTCGGAGCTCGAAAGTACGAGGCCTTTCCCGTGGACACCTGGATTCTGAAAGTCCTAAAAAACCGCTACGGACTCGAGGGATGGAACAAGGACCAGTTGGAGCACTTTGGCAGAGTGCATCTCGGCCCCCTTGCCGGCTATGCCCAGCAATACCATTTCGCCTACGAACGAGCGATCCGCTAGGAATTTCGCAGGGGGCATCAGCTACCAAATTGGTTTTCGACAGGGCCCTTTAAAGGTAGGGCGAGATCGTCTCGATCCGCCATGGAGCCCATCCTCAAATGGCCGCATTATCCCAGCTTAAACGACGCGGCGGATTGGGGACAATCTCGCCCTACCACAAAAAATCGTAACTTTCCGACGGGACATTCTATGACTTCACAACAGGAATTCCGCTTTATTGGCCTTGTGGCTTCCGAACAATGACTTAGTATCTCTATCAACTTCCTCGCCTGTGGACCCGCAAGATACCAATCCAAACTTTCTCGTTCAGTCTCTTGGCGAAACGACCCAAAAACAGCATTCCGGGACGCCTCGAAAACCCGCCTACCCGATCAGCGATACGCTTCGGTACTACCTTTCCAACTTCAGCCGCGAGAACCACCTTCCCGTTTCCTATCACGATCTCGAGCAGTTTTCGGCATCGGCTTCACTCTATGATGACGACGATCAGGATACCTTATGGAAAACGGTCATATACGACCATGTTTTGATCGCCAAGATTTCCGAAGGCCTGAAACGCGTCTACGCAATCATCAAGGCCGGAGGAGACCTTTCCGTTATTCATCATCTCTACGTAGATCGAATCGACTACTGCGAGTTTGGAAATTCTAAGCCGTTCCGAATTCGGATCGTCAATTCAAGGAACGACAATCAAGACTATTTCTACGTCAAGAAGGCGGACGCTTCTCGAATATACGGCCTCGAACTTGAACACCTTCTCTCCCCGAACCGGATGCACTTCATCACGGATCGCGACACGCTCATCGAAGAGCATATCGTGGGTCTGCCTGGGGACATGTTCATTGAATCCTGGCTAGATAACAAGCAACTCAAAGCCATCCGCATCGCCAAGGAGCTGATCAAATTTAATGAACGATGCTTCGTTCGCCTGCTCGGCGACATGAGACCCTACAACTTTATCGTAGACATCACTCCGGATTTCGAAGGCACGCAAATCCGTATTCGGGCCATGGACTTCGACCAACAGTCCTATGATGGGAGAAAAAATTTCTACCTTCCCCAGTTTTTCAAAGAAAACAACCCGCTCGTCGGATTTTGTGTCAGTCACATTGACGCGGATACCGCCCATCAATACCAAAGTGAGGAGCAGCACTTGATCGCTCGCAGAATGAAAGCGAGCAAACTGCGCATTAAGGCCCTACTAGAATCAATGTCGGGAGACTCCCTCGCACCCGTCGAGAACGTGCATCAGCTGCGACAGGAACTGGCGGACCACTACAAGGATGACGCCTTTCTCAAGAGGCAGACGATGGGGGGACTCGTGCGACAGAGCCTCCAGAGAATCTACGAATCGA
>JAUHWE010000397.1 GCA_030424825.1 Verrucomicrobiia bacterium | reverse complement strand
CTTAAGCGAATTGCCGTTTTTGATAAAAGCGTCTCTCCAATCGACATAGAGAATCCAGGCGTAAGTCCAATCATCGAATACGTATTCAACAAGCCCTTCTCAGATCAGGTCCTCAACACAACTGGACCTAGCCACCCACTTCGACTCCCTACTCGCTTCGAGCCACTGGAGCCCAAACGTTTTGCAGCTCTCTCTACGATTAATGAACGAGAGGATTGGCAATCGTCCGATATCACAATCAATTTCTTCGGCTTCATTCCTTCGTCGCTGGTGATTTGCTTTACCCTCCGCCGCCTGATAAAGTCTGGCTGGCTCCTACCCATCTTTACCGGTACGGGAGCGTTTATGCTCAGCCTGTTTATAGAATTCTCTCAGATCGCACTCCCCTCTAGAAGTCCTAGCTTCGTGGATCTTTTCGTAAATACGCTTGCCGGAATTACAACAGGGCTAGCCCTATCCCTAATCATGTGGAATCGAACACGAAAGCGGCGCTCAACACGACTGGCCTTGCCCCTCGACTAAGATTTAGCGGCCTTCCAAACGAATCCCTTCATGCTACGGGAAACTTCTAGCCAGATTCCCGGTCTTAAGAATTGGATTGAAAATTCAATAAAACCTGTTAGCTTTAGAACGTGCTCAAATTGGCCCTATTGCTCGATTTAACCTAGCCATGAACAAACCGATAACATCTATCTTACTGATGACCAGTGTCGTGCTCAAAGGGTTGGCAAACGACGAGGAGGTCATGCCATATGAGCACAATTTAAGCAGTGATGATGTCGACCTTCAGTTCAAGGTGGTCAGGCAGCCTAAATTTCCAGAATCACTCCGTTCCCAAGGGTATTCACATGGTAAAGTTCAGATGTTACTAGAACTACACTTTGACGGTGAACTTCGGGACTGGATCGTCACCTACGCTTCCCATAGGGATTTTGCAGAATCAATTGAAAGGGTGATTCACGAATGGGAATTCGGTCCACCCAAACGAAAGGGAAAGCCGATCTCGCTGGTCATGCCCATAGAAATTAACTTTAGGGCATCTGGAGACATCGTCAACTTTAACGCGACCGATGGACTTAACCACATGATGAGCAGCACATATGGCTTCAGTTCCTTTGACCAAATCAAGATTGCCGACGTCGACATGCTCGATAATTTTCCCGAACCGATTCACGTAGTACATCCAAAGGTTCCCAATTCACTCGTAAGGAAAAGTGACGGATCCTACGGGGTCTTCAAATTCTTTATCGATACAGAGGGCCGGGTGCGGCTTCCCCACGTTGACCACATACGCGGAGGGGAAGTAGATGTGCGACTCCTGGAAGCAGCCCAAGACGCATTGGAGGAATGGGAGTTTGCCCCACCAACGGTTAAGGGTAAAAAAGTGATCGTTGAATTGAAGCAACCCTTTCACTTTCGACGCAGCCACTAAAACTGCGTGAAAATCGGATTGCCTACATATCCAGTCCCATGAGGCGCTTGGAAGACTCCTCCAATCGCACTAGGTCGAGTTCATCTCCCGTTTCTGGGAATTCAAAATCCCCTAAGAACCAATCTTCTGTAAACGAGGCATACTCTCCCGGAGCAATATCCTCTCTAGGCCCAATCGGCTCGATCTCGCATACACTGACCCGGTCTTCACCCCAATTGTCAACATACCAAAGGGAAAGCGTCATCCCCACCATTTCCCAGTATCTCCTATTTGGATATGTCGGATATTTTTTTATAAACGCCAAGTCGTCCGGCGTGATGTAAGCCAGCCAGCCCTCATGCGAATCAAGTCCTAGCTTCGGAAATTTCGGCGGACCTTTCAGTAAAAAGAATCCATCTCGAACCTCAATTTGAGGATCTTCGGGAAGAAACTCAATCGCTCGCTGATCGTTATACATCACATAGTTTTTAGGATACGCGGAATCCTTGGAAAGCGGTACAATGCAGATTCCTCCTCCTTTTCCAAAGGTCCGACTCCAGTGAGACCAATGGACCCGCTCGTCAGAGATATTCTTAATTGTCTGAGTTACCCGCAAGTGGGACGACTTGGGATCTAGAGTAAACTCGCGAATGAGCTGCACTCCTGTAGCAGTGTGCTCCGGACTCGTGAGGATTGCTGAGTGCTCCCCTGTAATCCTTCCTTCCCACTCTCCCTCCCAAAGCTCTTTTCGTTGAGGTATTACCTTTTCAGGGCCAATATCAAATCGGCCCGGACCCAATTTGGCAGGTCCCAAAGCATTTCTGCCTTTCCAAGCATAGCTCAAAACCCTACCCCCGAAAGACGGAGCGAGCACCACTTGAGTCGTTTCGTTTTTCAATTCGATGCAGTCTTCAAAGCCCGAAAAGCGGACCGTTTCCGCTCCAATCAACGCTAGGCTTCCCCCTGTCGCAATGAGACAAAGCCCGATGCCCATCCCTCGTCCTATCATGTCAAAGTATCTCATTTACCCGACTTACTTAAAAATCAGATCTAATTCAAGACAACGGAGTGGGTGCTCGTAATATTAGAATACTCTTAGAAACCAACACTTCTGTAACTTCCAACCGTCTAAAGCGTCTTTACCTATTACACGAAAGTATTAGTTTTCCGTTTTGAAATCGAATTCGTGCAGCAGAGAAACCAGGCTGTCCAACGGTTGCGAAACTAAAGGAAGAGATCATGAAAATGAAATCCGATAACCTAACAGCCGCGAGTCGCACGGTGGACATCACTCGAGCGATGCTTGCTGGCGCCGCTGTATTTTACTTAATCGCGGCAGCGTTCGCAGCGAAAACCGCCCGCGTATTCATCGATTCTGAAGCGTCTATCAACTACAATGATGTCAAAGAGGCTGACGAGGGGGCAAAGTACGAAACGTACGTTTTTATCAAAGGGAACTTCTACGACGGTGATTTCGCTGATAAAAGCCTTAGAACTGCTAGCTTCGAGGAGATCGCAGCGACTTTGGCTGAAAACATGAAACAACGCAATTACTACCCTTCAACAAATCCAGGTGAAGGAGACCTCTTGATTGTCGTGCATTATGGCACCACAAGTGTAGAGCAGGATTTGGAGGAGCTCTTCCTGCTCGACTCGACCGATCCCTACGCAATGCAGGAAGGCGAAGATGGGTTTGCGGAAGTCTACAGCGATGACTACGTCGATTTGGCTGATCTGAACGACTTCGGAGCCAACAACGCTGCACAGCATCGGGACACGATGCGGAACAATCGCCTTGGTATCAGCAAAGCCTTGAATCGAAAGAACATTACCGAAGCTGAAGAATTCGATTTGAGAGTCGAGATGCAGGACGAAAGGTATTTCATTATTCTGATGGCTTACGACTATCGAAAACTTCGAACAACAAAGGAACGGGAACTGCTCTGGACAACGCGTTTCAGCGTACCTGCGATTGGAACGAATTTCGAAGATGCCTATCCCGCTCTCGCTAGAGCAGCCAGCGCCTACTACGGAACTAGTCTCGAGAAATATGCTAAAACAAGCACTCACTTCGGCACCGGTACGGTCGAAATCGGCACACTCGAAACCGTAGGAGTCGAAGAAGACAACCCTGCAACTGAGGCATCTCCTAAAAATTAGTCCGATTTTGCACCAACCAAAAACAATTATGCCCAATATTCATTTTAAACCGGGCATTGTCTGCCTGATCGCAATATTCTCCTCACTGTCTCTCAAAGGGAACGAAAACGCCGCACTCGAAACCGCTTCCACACTCGCGAAAAAAGCGATAGAGAGCTCCCTCGCTCTCGAAATCGCCACCGACCTTACGACTGATATTGGCCCACGACTATTCGGATCGGATGGCGAAAAGCGAGCGGTTGAATGGGCTAGAAAGCGGTTTGAGGAATACGGTTTCGACAGAATATGGACCGAACCTTTTCCCGTCGATCGTGGCTGGGAAAGAGGTCTAGAAACTGCTTCGATTACCCATCCCGCTCCCCAAAACCTCGTCATCACTGCTCTCGGTGGTAGCGTTCCCACACCCGAAGGAGGCATTGAGGCAGAAATCGTCGTCTTCAAAACGATCCAGGCTCTACTCGATCAGCCAGAGGGCTCTCTCGATGGGAAAATCGCAGTAGTGACGCAAGCCATGGAAATCGGCGGATACGGAAGATTTTCCGGTCCCATTCGTGGAAACGGCCCTTCGGAAGCCGCCAAACGGGGCGCTATCGCTTACTTGATGCGCTCTGCCGGAACCGACAATGACCGCATGGCCCATACCGGTGCGACACGGTATCAGGCCGGGGTCCCACGCATACCCGCCGCTGCCCTATCGGTACCCGATGCGCAGCAAATAGATCGTCTCGCTGATCGCCACAAATCCATTCGTATTAAACTTCTGCTTACGCCAAAGGAATTGGGCACAGTGACAAGCCAGAACCTAATAGCGGAAATCACAGGTAGCGAAAAACCGGACGAGATCATCCTGCTTGGCGCCCATATCGACTCTTGGGATCTTGGAACGGGAGCCATAGACGATGGCGCAGGGGTTGGCGTGGTCATGGCAGCTTCAAAATTGATACGCGATCTCCCCCATCCCCCAAAGAGAACCATTCGCGTGGTTCTATTCGGGGCTGAGGAGATAGGGATTTACGGAGGCAACTATTACGTCGTTAAACATCGCGATGAATTGTCGAAGCACATCATTGCGGCTGAGGCCGACGCCGGCCAAGGCCCCGTACATACGATTAATATAGGTGTCGGCAATCCGCTCGACCCTAGTCTTTCAACCATCCGCAAAGCTCTCGAGACCCTCGGTGTAAAAGCCGGACGAGCAAAGTCTCGAGGCGGTCCTGATATTGTTCCGATGAGCAATGCCGGCGTTCCCGTTGTCGGATTGGACATGTTCACTGAAGACTACTTCGATCTTCATCATACCGCTAACGATACGATAGACAAAATCGTCCCCGAACGGATCAATCAAAGTGCTGCTGCCTATGTGACTTTCGCGTACCTGGCCTCTCAATTGGGGGGCTACTATCGAGCGGAAAATTAATCTACGCGGACAAACCATTCTGACACGAGCGACTGAAAGCGCAAGTAATCGCCTTTCTCAAGTATCCGCTAATTCGAGGGATCGACAATTCCTTTGTCCTTAAGAAAGCTCTTCCTGTTTTGCCAGTCTGGGGCAACTT